>DAORUA010000009.1:0-27078 GCA_035432945.1 Vicinamibacteria bacterium
CCCCAGAAGCGCGATCATCTCGTCGCGCACGATGCGGACCACGGCCTGGCCGGGGGACAGGCTCTTCAGGACTTCCTGCCCAACCGCCTTGGCGCGCACCTTGTCGAGGAAATCCTTCGCCACCTGGAGGTTCACGTCGGCCTCGAGGAGGGCGGTGCGGATGTCCTTCATCGCGGCATCGATGTCGGCCTCGGTGAGCGAGCCCCGCCCCCGCAGCGTCCGGAAGACGCCTTGAAGCCGGTCGGAGAGTGAGTCGAACATTCGAGCGAGCCGCGAAGTTTACCGCACGGCGCCCCCGCAACCGAGCCCGCGCCGGCTCAGGAGCGCATCAGGGCCGCGAGTTCCTTCAGGAGCTTCGAGGCCACCACGGCGGTGACGCCGTCGAGGTCGGACGCCGGCCTCAGTTCGACGATGTCGGCTCCCACCACCGGGCCCCTGACCCGGCGCAGCACCGCGATGATGTCGCGAACGGACAGGCCACCCGGCTCCCGATGGGCGACGCCGGGGGCAAAAGCAGGGTCGAGCGCGTCGAGGTCGAGGGTGATGTAGAGGGGGCCGCGCGGAATCGGCGCCCGGTCGGCCGCGAAGGCGGACATCGTGACCATCTCCACTCCGAAGCGCTTGGCCTGCGCCGCCTGATGCGCATTCAGGGTCCGGATCCCGACTTGCACCAGTCTCCGGGCGAGACCCTCCTCCATGATCCGGGCGAACGGAGAGGCGTGGGAGAAGCGATTCCCCTCGTACTCGTCATAGAGATCCGGATGGGCGTCGAAGTGAAGGATCGAAACCGGGCCGTGGACCGAATGGACGCCGCGCAGCGCCGGATAGGTGATCGAGTGATCGCCCCCCAGAAGCAGGGGCGTGCTCCCGCCCCTCACCAGGCGGCCAACCGCGCTTTCGATGCGTCCCCGGTCCGCCCCGTTCTCGCGAAGGGGCAGGTCTCCTTCGTCGCGAAGCGCCCCGGGCGAGGAGAGATCCACCCCCGCTTCGCTGGTGAGGTTGCTTGCCCCGCTCCACAACGCCTTTCGGATCGCCCCGGGGCCGAGGGCCGCACCGCGGAGGTGCGACGAGTTCACGTCGGTGGGAAGACCGAGCAGCGCCACCGGCGCGCGGGGCGTCACGAGAACCCGGGAGTCACTTGCGGCGGGTGGAGAATCGGACCAGGATGCCTTCGACGAAGGTGGCCTCGATCTCGTCGCCGCCGTCCTCGAAGGTGGCGATCCGGCAGTCGAGCCCGCTGTCGTCGCCGGGGCAGCTCTTCTCGCGGCGCGCCTTCCCCAGCGCGGCCTCCATGTCCCGGCGCGGCGTGCCCTTGCGCCAGTCGCGGCTCTCGCTCTGGGGGGCCCGGCTGATCGAGTTCGACGACGACGAACGGGAAGATGAGGAGGAGGCGGAGGACCCGGATGCCGGAGACGCGGCGCGGCGGGTGCTGCGGCCCGAGAAGTCCACCCAGGGATCCAGGTAGCGCTCGAAGCCTTCAGGCGTGAGCGCGTCGGGCGGAACGTTCTTCTTGAAGCGGAGGTTGAACCTCGAGCCGCTCTTGAGCGCGCGGTCCATGTCCCGCTCGCGCGCCTTCGCGTTGTACTCCTCGATATCGCGATTGTTTCGCTCGTCCCGGGCTTCGCGGTCGCGGCGCTCGTAGTCGAGGTCGCGTTCAAGCCCTCGCTTGCGATCGCGATCGGTTTCGTACTTGATCTGCTTCTCGAGGTCGGTCTCCCGCACCGACTTCTGGGAGTACGTCTTGCTCTTGGTGGTGGTATCCGAGAACCAGTTGAAGCCGCCGCCGCCCAGATGGAACTCGATCAGGTCGCCCTTGACCTTGATGTAGGTCACCTGGATGACGTCGCCGGCCTTGAGCGACGCGTCGTGCTCGCGGATGCGGTCCCCGTTCTCCTTGAGATCGAAGGGAACATCGCGGTCGAAGCGCAGATCCACGCCCTTGTGGCTCGCGGGCATGTCGACCCGGATCGCGACCTGGCGACCCATGAAGGCGTTCTTGAGCGCGGCCTCGTTCTGGGCGAGCGCGGGGGTCGCGGCCAGACTGAGCAGGGCCAGAGAAACCGGGAGGCGGGACATCGTCATCGTTCTTTCCTCTTCACATCGATATCAGTATCAGTCGCCGATGGTGGCGCCGAGGTTCAGGCCGGAGGCCGGATTATCGGCGGAAACTATCTTCGCCTGTCCATCCTGGGCGGTCACATTCTCGTACACCCCGGTCTCGCGGCGGACCAGCTTGGAAAAGCCCATGTTCTTGAGGGCCACATCGCCCTTGGGGAACGACAGGGCCGGCGGGTGAACCACCAGTTCGACGGGAGCGTCGGCGGGGGTGCCCCGGGGGCCGATCATCGCCCTTTCGCAGAGTTCGCCCCAGGTCTTGATGCGCTCGTTGACTCCGTGTCGAACCTCGACAATGTAATCGTTATCGGGACAGTGGTAGTCGTACCTTGGCATGATGGGACCTTCTTGACCGCCCAAATTATCACTCAAGCCCCGGGCAACGCTCCAGCCGGGCCGTTCGAGGTCGCCATCGTGGGCGGCGGGGCGGCGGGCCTCGCCACCGCGATCTTCGCGGCGCGCGCCCTGCGCGAGCGCCCTGCAAGCGGCACGGGGCCGGCCCGCATAGCGATCTTCGACGGGGCGACAACCCTCGGAGCCAAGATCCTCGTCTCCGGCGGTTCGCGCTGCAACGTGACCAATACCCACGTCGACGCTGCGGATTTCTGGCGCGCCGGGTCTCCCTTCGTCCGGCAGGTCCTGCGGGCGCTCCCGGTGCGCGAGACCATTGCCTTCTTCGAAGAGATCGGAGTGGCCCTCAAGGAGGAGCCCCTCGGCAAGCTCTTCCCGGTCACCAACAAGTCGCGCACCGTCCTCGACGCCCTGCTCGCCGAGGCCCGGCGCCTGGGGGTCGAGATCAAGACGTCGTGCCGGGTGCACGGTCTCGTGCGCGTCGCCGGGGCCTTTGCCATCGAGACCTCGGCGGGTCCGGTTCCAGCGCAGCGCGTGGTGCTCGCAACCGGGGGGTTGTCCCTGCCCAAGACCGGGAGCGACGGCCTCGGCTACGCGCTGGCGCAGAGCCAGGGACACACCATCGTGCCGACCGTGCCCGCGCTCGAGCCTTTGATCCTGAGCGGCGAATTCCACGCTCCGCTCTCGGGCATCGCGCACGAGGCCGCGATTCGAATCTCGCGCCCGGGGGAGAAGACGATCGATTTCCGGGGTTCGCTCCTCTGGACTCATTTCGGGATCAGCGGACCCCTGGCCCTGAACGCCTCGAGGTTCGTGCGCCGCGCAAAGGCGGATGGGAAGACGGTGGCCGTGACTCTCTCCTTCGTCCCCGATGTCTCCGCCGAGGCCGTTGCTCATCAGCTCATCGGCGCCGCGAAGGATCGGCCTCAACACTACGTCGCCACCGAAGTTGCTCGGGCCTTCGGCCTGGTCCATGCCGTGGCCGCCCGCCTTGTGGCCACGGCACTCGGCCGGGACGAGGCGCTGTCGCGGCTCACCAAAGAGAAGCGACGCACCCTCGTGCGGACGTTGACGGCTTTCCCGCTCAACGTAGTGGACGGGCGGGGCTACAACTTCGCCGAGGTGACCTCGGGTGGCGTGCCGCTCGACGAAGTGAATCCGAAGACCATGGAGTCACGCCTTTCGCCCGGCCTTCACTTCGTCGGCGAAATACTCGATGTCGACGGCCGGATCGGAGGTTTCAACTTCCAGTGGGCGTGGGCCACGGGCAAAGTCGCGGGGCGGGCGATCGCGCTCCAAGAACCCGTGGCCGATCTGGATAGCCCGAAAGTCCGCAGCTCGATCTGCCTTGCAGGAACGCTGAAGGGGTGAAGGAACACTTGCGATCGTGTTTGCCGGGAATCATGCTCGTCTGCTCGGCGCTGTTCGCCAGAGACGCTCCCGCGCAACCTCCAGCGCTTCCCCTCGGTGCTCAGTCACACTGGGTTGTAGGCCAACCGCATGAAATTGTGGCTTACCTCGTTTTCGATCCAGCTACCGTACGGGACCGGCTCCCGGAAACCCTGCGGTTCATTACCGTGAAAGAACTTGCCACGGGCAATGTCCGTTGGGCGACGGACCATCTCGCGGAACACCCCGCGCAGGCTGACTGGGGCATTTCCTTTCTCGAAATCGTTCGAGCCGGGACTTTCACAATAGATGGTCGCGCGCCGAACTGGCCGGAAGGTGGAGCCGCCGCCCTGTGGTGCGCCAGGGTCGCGCCGTCGCTTCCGACCGCGGACCTCGGACCGGGGCAGCCGTTTCTAACCCTGGAGTTCTGGATGCCCGACAGCAGCTACGTCACGTACATGCGGGGAAAGGGCTACCCCGCGAGTTACGGCCAGGTGAAGCTTCTTCAGCCTACGGAGGGGATGTGGCGGGGCTCGGTTGACGTCCCAGGGCTGAGCCTCGCCGCCGAGTGCAAGCCAATGGGACCGGTCACGGGGGGAGGGCAGGCTGCCGGAATGCAGGCCTTCTTTCCACCCCGGTCGTCCACGGTGAAGGGCGCTGTCCGTGTGGCCTTCGCCGGGCACCGTGAGCAGGAGTGTGGGGATGATTCGTCGTGGACCCTCCGCGGTACTCATCCGCTGGCGCGGGGCGTTGTCCTGCGGCCATCGACCTATCAGTTCGGGTACACCCTGAAGGGTGGCGCATACCCGTAAAGACACGCCCGCATGGCTGCACGATCGACGATCCCAGCCACCAACCCCGTGCTGTCCGTCTGCACCACACTACGTCATTGCGAGGAGCCATTCCGTTGGTACGGCGACGAAGCAACCCCCGCCCACCACTACCATCCCGCGCGGGTTGGTAGCGCGGTACCTCAGTGCCTCCGCGGCGGGCCGCTTCGTCCGCGGCCGCCGCCGCCGCTGCCGCCCGGCCGCCGGCCGTGGCCGCCCGAACCCGAGTACGACCTCCCTGGGCGGGCCTTGTCGGCCGCTTCCGCCGCCGCCTCCGCCGCCATGGCCGCGGCTTCCTCGGGATCGACTTCCACCGGAATGACGACCTTCCGCTTCTCATCGCGCCACACTTCGAGGAGCGAGGCCACGAGGTGACGCCGATCATCGCGGGAGAGCAGGACATCGGCCAGGGCGATCGCGTCGGGCGAACCGTCGCGCTCCTTGAGGATCAGGTCCAGGACCCGCTCGGCCGTCCGCCGGGTGACATCGTCGGACGAAGGCGGACGCAGCTCCTTCACCTCGATGTGGTACCGCTTCACGAGCCGGTTGTAGTTCATGATGTCGTGCGCGGAGAGGAGACTGATCGCGCGGCCCGACTTGCCGATGCGGCCGGTGCGGCCGGCCCGGTGGATGTACTGCTCGGGTGAATCGGGAGTGGAGAAGATGAAGACGTGGGAGACGTCGTCGACGTCAATGCCGCGGGACGCCACGTCGGTGGTGGCGAGGACTTTGATCTTCCCGTCGCGGTAGGCCTTCAGCACGCGCTCGCGCTTGCTCTGCGACAGGTCCGACGACAACATCTCGGAAGGAAGGCCGCGCGCATGAAGGAACTCGTGCACCTGGCGCGTCTCCTCGCGGGTGTTGCAGAACACCATGGCCGACGTCGGCTCCTCCCAGAGAAGGAGGTCGTAGAGCGTCTGCTCCTTCCGCATGCGCGGGACGATGCAGTACACGTGCTCGACGTCGGTGACGTAGACCTTGTCCTCGGAAAGCAGGAGCCACACCGGCTCCTTCAGGAAGTTGTAGATCAGGTGCTTGATCGAGGCGGGGATGGTGGCGGAGAAGAGAAGGGTCTGCCGCTCCTCCGGAACGAAGGCCACGATCTTCTGCATCTCTTCGGCGAAGCCCATGTCGAGCATGCGGTCGGCTTCATCGAGGATGAACACCTTGAGGTTCTTGAGATCGAGGGTGCCCCGCCGAAGATGATCGAGCACCCGGCCCGGCGTTCCCGCGATGAGCTGCACCCCGGATTCGAGGAGATCGTTCTGTCGCTCCATCGAATCGCCGCCGTAGATGGCGGCAACCCGCACCCCGCGGCCCTTGCCGATGTGGCCCAGTTCCTCCGCGACCTGAACCGCCAGCTCGCGGGTGGGGGCGAGAACCACCCCCTGGACACCCTTGATGCCGAGATCGACCCTCTCCACCAGGGGAACCCCGAAGGCGGCGGTTTTCCCGGTGCCGGTGCGCGACTGAACCACCAGGTCCTGGCCTTTCAGGGCCGGTGGAATGGTCTCGGTCTGGCAGGGCGTCGGATGATCGTAGCCCATCTGAATGAGGGCTTCGAGGGTGGGCTGGGACAGCCCGAGGCTGCGGAAAGTGGCGGGGGCAAGCGTCATGTAGCCCTGATTATCCCCCGCTTCAACGTTTCGTGCGCCGGAGCCCGGCGGGCGGGAGGCCGAGGGGGCCTCGCTCCCCCCGGGGAAGGAACGAATCGCACGAGCGCACGGGCTGCGGCGGATAGCCCTTCAGGATCGGGCATTGCATGAACACGGAGCCCTTGTCCGTCCGAACGTACCGGGGCGGCGCCGCGCACCGATGGCACAGGCTCGACGGGAAGGGCAGGATCTCCGGCGTTATCGAGTCGCCCTCCCCTTCGGAATTCCGGCCGCCCATTGGCCCAGCCTATGACATCGCCATCGGCGCGCCGAAAGAGCCAAAGGTCACATGGTCCGATCCCGGGTCGGGCGTACCATCCCGGGCGTGCCGAGTGCTTCCGAGCGCGCACGGACGTTCCAGGACGAGATTCGGGACGCTCATGTCTGCCTCCGCAGGCTGTTCCCCGAGATCGAGCGCGTGGCCGCGGCCGTCTACGACCCCGGCACCGACCTCCTGAAGACCTTCGCGCACAGCACCGATGGCGGCAGTCCGCTCGAGTTGTACGAAGCATCGCTTTCCGACACGCCTTCCCTGTGGCGACTCGCCCACTCCGGCCACGATCGGGTGCTGGAAGACCTGAGGACACTCGAGGACTCGCCGCGCGAGCACACCCGGCGCCTGATCGAAAGAGGGTATCGCTCGAGCTACACCGTGCCGCTCTTCGAAGGCGGACGGCTCTTCGGGTTCCTGTTCTTCGATTCGCGCCAGCCCGGCTATTTCCGCCCCCTGCTCGTCGAGCACCTGGCCATCTTCGCGCGTTTCCTGACCCTGGCCCTGGCTCAAGGGTTCGCCCAGGCGCGGCTGCTCGAGTCGACGCTCCGGGTGGCGGCGCGCCTCACCCACTATCGCGACCCGGAAACCCGCGGCCATCTCGACCGCATGGCGAGATGCAGCCGTCTGGTCGCCCGGACTCTCGCGCCCGGCATGCGCCTGTCCGACGAGTTCGTGGAGTCGACCCTGCGCTTCGCGCCCCTGCACGACATCGGCAAGATCGCGGTGCCCGACCACATCCTCCTCAAACCGGGCCCGCTCACCCCGGCCGAGTTCGTGGTGATGCAGTCGCATGTCCTCAAGGGGGTCGAGATCGTGGACGGCATCCTGTCCGAACTCGATCTGGGGGAGATCGGAAGCCTGGACATGCTCCGCAACGTGGTGCGGTTCCACCACGAGGCGGTGGATGGAAGCGGATACCCGGAGGGCCGCCGCGGTTCCGACATTCCCATCGAGGCGCGGATCGTGAAGGTGGCGGACGTCTTCGACGCCCTGACCAGCCAGCGGCCCTACAAGAAGGCCTGGCCGGTCAAGGACGCCCTCCGCTACCTGACTGACGGCGCGGGCAGCCAGTTCGACGCGGACTGCGTCTCCGCCCTGGTCGACCATGCCGACGAGGCCACATCCCTGCTCGTGCGCTTCACCGATCCTCAAGATGCCGAGCAGTCCCGCGAGGGTTACTCGCTCGATTTGTAGCCCCCCGGGGTCTCCGCGGGCCCGGATCGGAGAATCGGGGGTCTGAACAAACAGATGCGGTTATCGTTTCTCTCCTTGAGAGGGGGAGAGTGCCTCTCCTCCGGACGTCAACCCGATCACTCACGAGACCAGGAGAAATGCCCAGATGAGCGCGATGCACGTCATCGACTACAAGATCTACGGTGGGGACATGCAGTTCGTCGAGATCGAACTCGATCCCGAGGAAGCCACCGTGGCCGAGGCCGGCGGCATGATGTACATGGAAGACGGCATCGAGATGGAGACCGTCTTCGGCGACGGCTCCAACCAGGGCGGCGGCGGTTTCCTGGGCGCCCTGATGGGAGCGGGCAAGCGCCTGCTCACCGGTGAGTCTCTCTTCATGACCGTGTTCGTCAACAAGGGCAGGGGAAAGAAGAAGGTGGCGTTCGGCGCCCCCTATCCGGGCAGCATCGTCCCCGTCAATCTGTCTCAGGTGGGCGGCGAGTTGATTGCGCAGAAGGATTCGTTCCTCTGCGCGGCCAAGGGAGTCTCCGTCGGCATCGCCTTCCAGAAGCGGCTCGGCGCCGGTTTCTTCGGCGGTGAGGGCTTCATCATGCAGCGCCTGCAGGGCGACGGTCTGGCCTTCGTCCACGCGGGCGGCACGCTCCACGAAAGAACCCTGGCCCCGGGAGAAGGACTGCGCGTCGACACCGGCTGCATCGTCGCCTTCCAGTCGAGCGTCGACTACGACATCCAGTTCGTGGGCAAGGTCAAGTCGGCGTTGTTTGGCGGCGAGGGTCTCTTCTTCGCGACCCTCAAGGGGCCCGGCAAGGTGTGGCTGCAGTCCCTGCCCCTCTCGCGCATGGCGAACCGGATCGTGGGAGCGTCACGAATGGCCGGCCGGGGCGGCCGGGAAGAAGGCTCGATCCTCGGAGCGGTCGGCGGCCTGCTGGACGGGGACAACAGCTGAGATTGCTTCGGGCCAGTCCAGGGACTGGCCCTCGCAATGACGCTTGTGGCTACGCGCCGTTTATGGTGATCTTGATCATCTGAATCGGCGTGGAGGGGCGATCACCAGCGTCGGTCTTGGTGGAGCCGATCTTGTTCACGACATCCATACCCTGGGTCACCTTGCCGAAGACCGGGTGCTTGGAGGCGCCGGGGGTGAAGAAGTCGAGATAGCTGTTGTGGACGGTGTTGATGAAGAACTGGCAGGAGCCGCTGTTGGGCTGGCCGGTGTTCGCCATGGACAGGGTCCCCGGCTCGTTCGAGATCTTCGCGTTCGCGGGATGCTCGTCGGGGATCCGGCCGTAGGGCGAATCTCCCGTGCCCGCGCGGCGGCTCATCGGGTCCTTGCTGTTGGGGCAGCCGAACTGGATCATGAAGTTCGGGATCACGCGGTGGAAGTGCAGGCCGTTGTAGAAGCCCTCCTTCGCGAGCTTGATGAAGTTGCCCGCGGTCACGGGCATGACGTCGCTGAAGATCTCCGCGGTGAAGCTGCCGAGGGAGGTTTCGAAGGTTGCGGTGGGGTTCGCCATGGGAAGTCCTTTCAGGCGGCCCGGGCGGCCATCGCCGGGGCCGGGCCTTGGGGTTTATCGGGTTGAGTGAGGCCGAGCGCGATCAGCCACATGAGGAAGAGAACGCCCGCCGACACCATGGGCGGCCACGCGGGATTGAGGTCGTACACGAAACCGCCCAGGAGCGGCCCGATGATGTTGCCGAGCGACATGGCGCTCTGGTTGATTCCGATGATGCGGCCTCGGGCCACGTTGGGCGCGTGGAAGGTGAGCAGGGCGGAGGCGCACGGCTGGGCGATGCCGCCGCCGATGCCCGCGATGGCCGAGCCCGCGGCGGCCGGGTAGATCCTCGGGAAGAAAGCCATGATCGCGTTGCCGAGGACGCGCAGGAAGCCGCCCACGATCACCCCCTTCGCCTCGCCGATCCTCCGCACCACCGGGCCGATGACGCCGCCCTGGGTGAGCACGGTGACGAGCCCCACGAAGATGAAGACGACACCGGTGGCCCGCTGCACCCGTTCGATGGGCCAGCCGGGCAGCACCACCTTGTCCACCCACAGGATGAAGACCGAGTTGAACGCGAAGACCGCGATCTGGCCGAGCAGACCGATGACCAGGATCCGCGCGATCTGCGGGTGGCTGATGATCTCGCGCGTGGACTTCTCGGGCGCCTTGATGGCGCCCGTCCGTTTCTCCGCGGGGAGCGACTCTTCGAGAAGGAAGACGGACAGGAGGATGGTGCACGCGGAAGCAAGCGCGGCGCAGCCGAAGGTGATGCGCGGACCGAACGAGGCGGACATGAACGCGCCGAAGGCGGGGCCGATGATGAAGCCGAGGCCGAAGGCCGCGATCACGAGGCCGACGCTCTTGGCGCGGTCCGCGGGCGGCGTGATGTCGGTGAGATAGGCCTGGGCCACCGAGATGTTGCCGCCGGTGAGCCCGTCGATGATGCGGGCCGCCACCAGGTAGACGGGCGAGAGCGCCACCGCGGTGAGGATCGCTCCGGTGAGCGTCCCGAACTGAGAGGCGATCAGGACGGGACGCCGGCCGATCCGATCCGAAAGCCGGCCGAGAATCGGAGCGCCCACGAACTGGGCGGCGAAGAACATGCTCGTGAGGCCCGCGATCTGAAGCCCCGAGAGCTTGAAGAACCCCTCCGCGTACACCGGCAGGACGGGAATGGTGATGCCCAGGCCGATGACGTCGACGAAGACGATGAGGAATATCGGAAATTTCGCGGAACGAAAGAAGCTGGTCATCGACGGGAGGCGGAGGTTACTGCGTCTCCCGTGGTTTCTGGATGTTGAGGCCCCAGTCGAAGTCGGTGAACTCGAGGGTCAGGCGGGAGGCCGCGAAGGCCGCCTTCTCGCCCCGGCCATCGAAATAAGGAGCCACGAATCTGATGATGGCCTCGTCGGTCTTGCCAAAGTCGGCCCGGTTCCAGTCGAAGATGGGAGAGAGGTGGATGACGGAGTTCCCGAGGTCGAGGCGATTCGCGGTCTGCCTCTCCCGCAGGAAGAGGCGCGTCTGGTCCTCGAGCTGCTGGCTGAGCCTCGACCCTTCGTAGGCCTCGTCGCGAAGGGGCGGGGAGGAGAGGGCGGCGCTCACGAGGGCCATGTGGATCTTCGGCTCCTTGAACTCGGCGCGGATGATCTTGTTCAGCAGATCGTCGAGGCTCAGGAAACGACCGGCGGCCCGGACGATCTCCACCTTGCCGGCCCGCTTGCCCTTCAGCACGCCCATGAACATGTTGACGTTCCGGATCGACTCCCGCTCCTTGTACTGGTTGATGAGCTGGATGGTGTAGGCGTTGTAGGCGTTGATCCAGAAGGCCAGGCGCTCGTCCTTCGACATGGGCTCGAGGCGGGCGGCCTCGAGCCTGCTCAGGTACTGCTGGAACTCCTGTGACTTCGCGAACGCGTCGTAGTCGACGAGGTCGTTCCGGACATTCTCCCGTAGAAGCGCGGTGAAGGGCGCATGGATCGACGCGTTGGCCTCCGCGGCCGAAGCCTGCATCGGCGGGGGGACGGCCAGGGCCAGCGCGGCCAGGACAAGGGATGGAAGCAGCATCGCGGTATCCTACGTTTCCCCGCGTCCACACGGTTATTGATGAGCACGCCACCCCCTTCCCAGATCGGTCGATACCGAATCGAGCGCGAACTCGGGCGCGGAACGATGGGCATCGTGTACCAGGCCCGCGACACCACGCTCGGGCGGACGGTGGCGCTCAAGACCTTCGGTACCATGGCCGCGATCGCCCCCCACGAGCGCGAGGGATTCGAGCAGCGCTTCCTCTCCGAGGCCCGGATCTCGGCGACCCTCGACGACCAGCACGTGGTCGCGGTCTACGACGTGGGCCGCGACCTCGACACCGGCCTCCTGTTCATGGCCCTCGAGTACGTCCGCGGCGAGACCCTGGCCTCCGCCCTCGCGCGAGGCCCCATGCCCTGGGAAGAGGCGGTGGTGATCGCGATCAAGGTGGCGCGGGCGCTGCAGTCCGCTCACTCCCATCACATCGTCCACCGCGACATCAAGCCCGCGAACATCATGATCAGCGCCTCCGGCGAGCCCAAGATCATGGACTTCGGCATCGCCAAGGCGAGCGCCGCCCAGCTCACCGTCCAGGGCCAGGTGTTCGGCACGCCCGCGTACATGTCCCCGGAGCAGGCCTCGGGCGAGGAGGTGGACGGGCGCTCCGACATCTTCTCCCTGGGCGCCGTGCTCTACGAGCTCGTGACCAATACCCGGCCCTTCGAAGGGCCCACCATGGCCGCGACCCTCACCAAGATCCTGCGCGACGAGCCCAAGCCCGCCTCCAGCGTGGCCAATGTCCCGCGGAATCTGGACGCGGTCATCGCCCGCGCGCTGCGCAAGTCGCGGGACGCCCGGTACGATTCCGCGGCCCACCTCGCGAGCGACCTCGAATGCGTCCTCGAGGGCAAGCCGCCCGTTCACGCCACCCAGCTCGGCCCTCTCGAAACGGTGGCCCTGAGCGGGAGCCAGGTGCCGAGGCGCCCCACCACCATGCCGAGGATCGTGCACTCGACGCCGCGGGGCGACGCGGCCTACGCGGCGGCTGAGTCTTCGAAGCACGGCCCGGCAAGGCTCGCGCTTGCCGTGGGGCTCGGTGTGACCCTTGGCGTGGGCGTGGTGCTCATGCTCCAGCAGCGAACCGGGGGGACGAACACCCAGGCTCCGACCGGAACGCCGGTCCCGGCGACGACTCCGGCGCCGGTGAAGCCCCCGGGTCCGACCCCCATCCCGACCCGGACCCCGACCCCCGAGCCCACGGTCGAGCCCCTCTCGGTCGAGGCCTCGGGACGCGGGGCCCGGGTGAATCTCGATCTGAGGCATCCGTTCGCGAGCGGGACCCTGCGGATCAAGGTCGACGACCGCGTGGTCTTCGCGAACAACATCAGCGGCATGCCGAAGAAGGTGATGGGCGTGCTCTCCGGCTACGACGGCCGTTTCGGAACCGACCTCGTGATCCCTCCCGGCGAACACGTGATCCGGATCGAGGTCCGTTCCGGGCCCACCGAGTTCATCGAGTCGCGAAAGGTGCAGCTCCGCGCGGGCGAGAGCCGCCGCCTTCTCGCCCTCGTGGGCAAGACCCTGACCCTGAGCCTCGAATAGCCCGGACCCGGGGCGCCGGACGGAGACTCAGGGTGTCTTCGATGTCCCGGCGGCCGCCGCGTACCGGAGCACGCGGACCTTCTCCATGGTGACGAGGGCGCCGCCCACGATCATTTCATCGAGGATGGCCACCAGCCGGGAGACATGCTCCGCGTCCTCCACCACCTCGATCAGCACCGGCAGATCCGCCGACAGGTCGACCAGGTTCGCGGTGTGAATGACACTGTTGGCGCCGAACCCCGCGATGCCCCGCATCACGGTGACGCCCGCGAAGCCTTCGCCGCGCAGCCGCTCGATGAGGGCGCTCGCGAGCGGCCGGTGATGCCATTGGTCGCCCTCGCCCACGAAGATGCGGACCAGGGTCTGTTCGCCGTCCAGGACTCTCATGATGTCTCCTTTCAAACGCCGGTGAGGCGCTGAGCCACGGCGAGACCGAGAAGCACCGCGCCGAAGCAGGCCACGGTGGTGAGGCCGAAGTTCAGGAACGCCGCCCCGAGAGCGCCCTCCTGCGCGAGCCGCGTGGTCTCCCAGGCGAAGCTCGAGTAGGTGGTGAGCCCGCCCATGAAGCCGGTGGTGAGGGCGAGGCGCAGGGTGGGCGGGAAGGCGGCCATGTTGAGGGCGGCCTGGATCACCGCGGCGATGAGGAAGCAGCCGGTCAGGTTGGCGATGAAGGTGCCGTAGGGGAACGCGGTTCCGAGCCTCTGGCCGGCCCAGAGGCCGATCAGATAGCGCGCGCCCGTGCCGAGCGCTCCCGCGAGACAGATCCAGAGAAATCGTTCCATGCTCTCACTCTCCTTGGCCGTGATTCATCCTGCCGCTCGCGATCCGCAAGGCGCCCGCGAATTGGAGGGCCCCGGCGATGCCGAAGCCCCACGCGTGCTCGGGGAACAACGCCCACAGGGCTCCCACCAGCGCGCTTGAAACCATGTCGCCAACGCCATTCGTCGCCGCGAGAAGGCCCATGCCCGTGCCTCGACGGTCGGCGGGGAGCAGGCTCGCCGCGTACGCCTTCTCCGCCACCTCCTCGGCCGCGATGTAGACGCCCGAGCAGAGGAACAGGAAGAGGAGCCATCCGGGCGAGGGCGGGGCCAGGGCGAAGCCGAAGGTGGTCGCGGCCGCGAAGAGGTACCCGCCGACGATCACGCGCCGATGACCCATCCGGTCGGCCAGCGCCCCCATCGGAAAGGCGGCGAGCGCGCTGATGGCATTATGAAGGACATACAGCGCCACCGCGGCGGCGGCGCCCTGGAGGGAGAAGAGCGACCCCGTCATGTGCTGGGTCGCGTAGAAGATGAGCAGGGTGCGCGAGAAATCGCCGCAGCCGAAGATGAGGATGCCGGAAAGGTAGCGGCGGAACGGCCGGCCCGCGCCCTCGAGTTCGCCGAACAGGGAGAACCGGGCCCGTCGCGGGACGTGGGGTCCTTCGACCACGAGCAGCGCGATGGCGAGAAAGGCCAGGATCCCGGGAACCACCGAGACGAGGAGCAGGTGCCGCGGGGCGACGCCCTGCGCGAGGAGGAACATGGCCAGCAGGGGACCGAGCACCGCGCCCGTGGCATCGGCCGAGCGCTCGAGGCCGAAGGCCCGGCCATGCGCTTCCTTCGGCGACCCTTCCGCCATCAGGACGTCGCGGGCGGGACCCCGGCTGCCCCGGCCGATCCAGGCCACCACCCGGCACAGCATCACCTGCCACGCGCTGGCGCAGATACCGATGGCGGCGGTGCCGATGCCGGTGATGAAGTAGCCGATGGAGGCGAGCGGCTTTCTCCGCTGAACGCGGTCGGCCGCCACTCCTCCCCACAGCTTCGCGAGGGCGGAGAGACCGTCGGCGCTGCCCTCGATGATCCCGAGGGCCGCGGGCCCCGCCCCGAGGCTCAGCAGAAAGGCGGGAAGCACGGCGGTCGCCATCTCGTGCGAAATATCCGAGAACAGGCTCGCGAGGGACACCCCGAGGGTCGTGCGGTTCAACCAGGGGGCGGCCGCGGCCGGAGCGTTCGGGGGAGGATGGGTCAAGGAGTCACCCGCCCAAGCGTACTGCACGAATCGTCACGAATCGTGCAAAGAAGCGGCCCGGTTCGCGCGTCTCGAGATCAACAGGCCCGCAAACCCGCGAGCCTGAAGACCTGCGAGGAGGTTCGTCATGAGCACACTCTCACTCGATCTGCGCGGCGTGGAGGCCACCCATGCCCTCCCCCGGGAGGCGCCGGCAAGGGGCGCGAGCGTTTCCCTGCTCGTCCACGGCGCGGTCATCTCCACCCTCATCCTGATCCCCCTCCTGCAGTCGACGAACCCTCCTCAGGTGGCGCGCGCCGACACGACACCGCTCCTTCGGCCCATCACCGTGACCCTGCCGCCGCCGCCTCTTCGGATCGCAGCGCGGCCTCGCGCTCAAAGCCGGGGCCCATCGGCCTCGGCGGTGGCGCCCGTCCTCTCCACTCCGGCGGACGTCCCCGATTCGCTGCCCGTGGACACCGCTTTCGACCTCTTGTCCGGGCCCGACTTCGATGGCCCGCCGTCCGGTCCCGTCGGTCGCATCGACGGAACCTGTCCCCCCGGTTCCCTCTGCGGCACGGCCGCGGTTCCGGTCGAAGGTCCGCCCCGAGCCGTCGTTCGCATCGGTGGCCTGATCAGAGAGCCCCGTCTCGTGGAAGGCCATGCTCCCATCTATCCGCCCATGGCCCAGGCGGCGGGTGTCGGGGGGAAGGTGGTCCTCGAAGCGCACGTCGGCCCGGATGGCCGGGTTCGTGAGGTCAGGATCCTGGAGGGCCACGCCCTCTTCAATGAGGCGGCGAAGGACTCGGTGCGGAGCCGCCGCTACGAGCCGCTGCGGTTGAACGAAGTGCCCACCGCGTTCCTCATCACCATCACGGTGGCGTTCAAGACCCGCTGAGGGGTCGCGGCGAAACGGCGGCCATCTCCTCTGCGGCGATGATGGCCGCCGTCTCCTCGTCGGTCGGCTGGTCCCTCACCGCTTCGAGGTCGTTGACCAGCCGGGTCGCGGCCACCACGAACACCGGAACCGCGAGCACGGTCATGAGCGGGAAGAGAAGCACCGAAGCCACCCCGAAACCGAGGGTCTCGGGCCGGAAGCGGTGGTGAAACGCCTGCCGTTCGAGAAAGTCCATGCCCCGGCGGAGCAGAACCGAGTCCGTGCTCTGGAAAGCCACGCGGTGCCCGGTGAAAGCGAGGGCCAGGACGGGCCCGAGAAACGGGATGAGACCGAGCAGAATGGCGATGGGCGCGCTCAAGGCGAAATAGGCGGCGGTCTTCACCGACTGCACGAGTTCCCAGTGGAGCCCCTTGGATCCCTGCACTCTGAGACCGGACAGCTCCTCCACCTTCTGCGAGAGCTTCTCGAAAAGCGGCCCGAGCAGGGCGAAGGCGACGGAGAGCGCGATGATGGCGCCGGCGGCGAGACTCCCGGCCCAGAGCCCGGTGACCACCACGAAGGAAAACCACGCCGGAGAGGTGCGAAGGCTCCCGCCGAAGAGCGACTGTTCGACCCGGCCGGCCCAGAAAGCACCCGAGAAGATGCCGATCATGAGCAGGATGGCGGCCACGATCAGGGGAGAGATCGCGACCGGCCACAGCCGCGGATTTCGAAGGAGGAACACCACGCCGCCCGGGATGTAGGAAACGCCGGCGAGGAAACGGACCAGCGGAGTGAGGGGGCGAGGCACGGGCATGAGGCGGAGAGGCTAGCCGAAGTCCCTGAACGCCCAGGAACCTGGCGACCTCCCTGGCCACGCCGGGGAACGTGCTCGGACCGGTGGCCTCGGGAGAGAAGGGCCGCGTCTATACTCCTTCGCAGGAGCCACCATGACCCCCACCAGGCGAACCGTTCTCCAGGTTTCGACGGCGGCGCTGGTCGGATTGGGGGCGTCCTGGACCTCGGCGCAGCCGGCGACGGAGGCCGAGGCGCCTCGCCAGACGCAGGCGGACGACTACACCCGCTACGAGCTGCTGGATCCGTCCTCAGCCAGCTTCCGCATCCTCTACGAGGTGACGGCGACGACCCCCGGAGCCCGCTTCTTCTGGAATCCGATCCGCAAGGGCAGCGTCGCGAGCAACGAGAGCGTCTCGGATCCAACGAACGGGAAGCCTCTCAAGTTCATCGAGGTATCGGGCGCGGAGGCGAAAGCGAACGGCCTCGGAAGCGCCGAACTCGATACCCGCTACATCCAGATCGAACTGCCCCGCCCGGTGCCGAAGGATGGTGAGATCCGCCTTGTCATCGACAAGACCTACAGGGACGAGAAGAGCTATTTCGTCGAAGAGAAGAGCGGTTTCATCGTCTTCTCTCGATCGCTCGGGATCAAGCGGAATTCCGTTGTCCTTCCCGCCGGTTACGAGCTGGTCTCGTGCAACTACCCCTCGCAGGTGGTCTCCGAGCCGGGGGCCGCGGGCCCGCGGCTCCGCATGAGCTTCATGAACATCGGACCCGACGCCGTCTCCTATGCGATCAAGGCGCGGAGGCTGAAGTGACGGCACTCCACCTCCTCACCCTCGTTCTCGCCGCCCAGGCCACGGCGCCCTCCCGCGTCGGCACCGCCGACGATCCCGCGTTCTCCGAACGCGCGCGGCAGGACCGCGAGATCGTGTACTTCCTGCAGCCTCCCGAAACGCACTCGTTCGATCTGTACCACGACGTCACCATCAGGGACGTCGGCCGATCGACCTACATCAACGTGGTTCGCGCGGGCAGCAAGGTGAGCAACCCGAGCGCCACCTGCCTCGACACCGGCGAGCCGCTCAAGGTGGAAACCCTCCGGGGCGACGAGATCACGAAGGCGAAGATCGACATCGGGGAGCTGGTCAAGCCCGACAGCGAGGCCGCGGTGGTTCGATTCCCCCCGGTGGCCGCGGGCACGACCATCCGCATCCGCATCCGCGAGACCTATACCGATCCCGCGCGGTATCGAATGGAAGGCGATCTGCTCGTGTGGGATCGCTCGTTCGGGCGGCCTCGCAATGCCGTGGTCCTTCCCAAAGGGTACGCGCTTGCCGGTTCGTCGTTCCCTGCGAAGATCTCCCTCACCGACGACAACCGGATCCGGCTGGACTTCGACAATCCGCGCAACGACGAGGTCCGGGCCCTCATTCACGCAAGGAAACGTCCATGAAGGAAGTCCTGGCCGTCATCCTGGGCGGCGGGCGAGGCACGCGCCTGTTCCCCCTCACCGCCCACCGGTCGAAGCCCGCGGTCCCGATCGGCGGCAAATACCGGCTCATCGACATCCCCATTTCGAACTGCCTCAACTCCCACCTCCGGCGGATCATCGTCCTCACCCAGTACCTCTCGGAGAGCCTGAACAAGCACCTCGCCCAGACCTATCGCTTCGACCCCTTCACCGAGGCCTTCGTCTCCGTGATCGCGGCCGAGCAGACCGAGAGCGAGCAGGAGTGGTTCCTGGGCACCGCGGACGCGGTCCGGCGGGCGAATCGCCACATCCGGCATCACGACTTCGATGACGTCCTGATCCTGTCCGGCGACCAGCTGTACCAGATGGACTACCGCAAGATGCGCGACACGCATCTCGCCGCGGACGCCGACATCACGGTGGCGGTGACCCCGGTGGACGCGTCCGCCGCGCCCGGGTTCGGCATCCTGAAGATCGACGCCGCCGGGCGGATCGTGCACTTCCACGAGAAGCCGAGCCCCGATGAACTCGAAGGCCTGAAGTCCGAACTCCCGGGCGGAGGGGAGGGGTACCTTGCCTCCATGGGCATCTACATCTTCAAGCGGGCCGCCCTCGAAACCACCCTCGCCTACGACGCGTCCATGGACTTCGGCAAGCACATCATCCCGGGCTCCATCACCGAGCTCAAGGTGCAGTCGCATGTCTTCAAGGGCTACTGGGAGGATGTCGGCACCATCCGTTCCTATTACGAGGCGAACCTGGGTCTCTGCCAGCCGGTGCCCCACTTCGACTTCTACGACGTCAAGACGCCGGTCCACACCCGCGCGCGCGCGCTGGCCGCCACCAAGATCGAGGGCGCGCGGATGACCAACGCCCTCGTCTCCGAGGGCTCGATCATCGTGGACGCGGAGATCGAGCGTTCGCTCATCGGCATCCGGAGCCGGATCGGCCGGGGCTGCGTGGTCAGGAACAGCCTGATCCTGGGCGCCGATTACTACGAGAAGACGACGCCGGATCCGGCGAGCGGGGTGCCCGCGATCGGTATCGGGGACAACTCGGTGGTCGAGACCGCCATCGTCGACAAGAACGCGCGCGTGGGCGCGAACGTCCGGCTCGTGAACGAATCGAAGCAGGAGCACGCGGATGGGCCCTGCTGGCACATCCGCGACAGCATCATCATCGTGCCGAAGGACACCATCGTCCCCGACGGAACCGTGGTCTAGGAGCGAAAAACGTCCCAGATACCGTCCGGACCGATTAGAATCGCTCCCGCCGCAACAGCCTTCGCCGATTCGTCCGTGTCACGTCCGACCTTCAAGGACCTCTCAAAACCGATGACCGCCATTGCACCGCCTGTGAGTTCCCCCGGCCTTCTGGTGACCACCGTCGCCCGGAAGGTGATCATGGCGCTCACCGGCGTCGTCCTCACCGGGTTCGTGCTCATCCACATGATCGGGAACCTGCTCCTCTACCAGGGCCCCGAGGCCCTGAACCACTATGGTGAGCTGCTTCAGTCGAAGCCCCCGCTGGTCTGGACCGCGCGCCTGGTCCTCCTCGCCTGCGTGGCCCTCCACATCTGGGCGGCCACGACCCTCACCCTCGCGAACTGGGCCGCCCGCCCGGTGGGCTACCGCAAGACCGCGTACGAGGCGTCCACCTACGCCTCGCGCACCATGCGGTGGGGCGGGCCGCTGCTCCTGCTCTTCATCGTCTATCACCTGCTGCACTTCACCGTCGGCTCGGTGCATCCCGACTTCGTCCGCGGGGACGTGTACCACAACGTGGTCGTCGGCTTCCAGAATCCCCTGGTGGCCTTCTTCTACGCGCTCTCGATGGTGGCTCTCTCCCTCCACCTCTTCCACGGGGTCGAGAGCATGCTGCAGACCATGGGCCTCTCGCATCCGAAGTACAACGGCCTTCGAAAGGTCATCGGGGTCGCCTACGCCGCGGTGGTCGCGGTCGGCAATCTCTCCTTCCCCCTCTCCGTCTTCTTCGGCCTGGTCCGCTAGTCATGAATCTCGATTCGAAGTCACCGTCCGGGCCCATCGACAAGAAGTGGGAATCCCACCAGTTCGAGATGAAGCTGGTGAACCCGGCCAACAAGCGCAAGCACACGGTCATCGTGGTGGGCACCGGCCTCGCCGGCGCCTCGGCCGCCGCGGCCATGGGCGAACTCGGCTACAACGTCCTCTCCTTCTGCTACCAGGACTCGCCCCGTCGCGCCCACTCCATCGCGGCCCAGGGCGGCATCAACGCGGCCAAGAACTACCAGAACGACGGCGACAGCGTCTTCCGCCTCTTCTACGACACGGTCAAAGGCGGCGACTTCCGCGCCCGCGAGTCGAACGTCCATCGCCTCGCCGAGATCTCGGTGAAGATCATCGACCAGTGCGTGGCCCAGGGCGTGCCCTTCGCCCGCGAGTACGGCGGCCTCCTCTCCAACCGCTCGTTCGGCGGCGCCCAGGTCTCGCGCACCTTCTACGCGCGCGGCCAGACCGGCCAGCAGCTCCTGATCGGCGCGTACCAGGCGATGGAGCGGCAGGTCGCGGCGGGCACGGTGAAGGCCTACACCCGCCACGAGATGCTGGAACTGGTGGTCATCGACGGAGTGGCCCGCGGCATCGTGACCCGCGACATGGTCACGGGAAAGATCGAATCCTGGTCGGCGGACGCGGTGGTCCTCGCCACCGGCGGCTACGGCAACGTCTTCTACCTCTCGACCAACGCCAAGGGCTGCAACACCACCGCGATCTGGCGGGCGTACAAGAAGGGCGCGGCGTTCGCGAATCCCTGCTACACCCAGATCCACCCCACCTGCATCCCGGTGAGCGGCGATCACCAGAGCAAACTCACCCTGATGTCCGAGTCGCTGCGCAACGACGGCCGGGTCTGGGTGCCCCTCAAGAAGGGCGACAAGCGCTCACCCGATCAGATCCCCGAGGCCGAGCGCGACTACTACCTCGAGCGCAAGTACCCGAGCTACGGCAACCTCGCTCCGCGCGACATCTCGTCCCGCGCCGCCAAGCAGGTCTGCGACGAGGGCCGCGGGGTCGGGGAAACCGGGTTCGGCGTCTACCTCGATTTCTCGGACGCGATCAAGCGCCTCTCCGAAGCGAAGGTCGCCGAGAAGTACGGCAACCTCTTCGAGATGTACGAGCGCATCACCGGTGAGAATCCGTACAAGGTCCCGATGCGCATCTACCCCGCCATCCACTACACCATGGGCGGGCTGTGGGTCGACTACAACCTCCAGAGCACCATCCCCGGCCTGCACGTGATCGGCGAGGCGAACTTCTCCGACCACGGCGCCAACCGGCTCGGCGCGTCCGCGCTGATGCAGGGTCTCGCCGACGGCTACTTCATCCTCCCCTACACCATCGGTCACTACCTCGTCACCGCGAAACCCGGGAAGGTCTCGACCGACCATCCCGAGTTCAAGAAGGCGGAGGCGGAGGTGGCGGCCCGCACCAGCCGCTTCCTCGGCATGAAGGGCAAGCGGACCGTCGACTCCTTCCACAAGGAGCTCGGGAAGATCATGTGGGAGTACTGCGGCATGGCCCGCACCGAAGCCGGCCTCAAGAAGGCTCTCGAACTCATCCCGAAGCTGCGCGAGGAGTTCCACCAGAACCTCAACGTCCTCGGATCCGCCGACGAGATGAACCAGTCCCTCGAGAAGGCGGGGCGACTCGCCGACTTCCTCGAGCTGGGCGAGCTTTTGTGCCTCGACGCCCTGGAACGCCGCGAATCCTGCGGCGGTCATTTTCGCGAGGAATTCCAGGACGAAGGCGAGGCGAAGCGCGACGACGCGAACTTCGCCCACGTCGCGGCCTGGGAATACACGGGCGAGGGCAAGGCTCCGAAGCGGAACATCGAGCCCCTCGACTTCGAATACGTCCACCTTCAAACCCGGAGCTACAAGTGAAGCTCAAGCTCAACGTCTGGCGCCAGCGAAACGGCGCGTCCCAGGGCGCCTTCGTGTCCTACGATGCGAACGATGTCTCGAAGGACATGTCGTTCCTCGAGATGCTCGACGTGCTCAACGAGGAGCTCATGGGCAAGGGGCAGGATCCAATCGCCTTCGACCACGACTGCCGAGAGGGGATCTGCGGCATGTGCAGCATGGTCATCAACGGCCGGCCCCACGGGCCGCAGAAGAACACCACCGCCTGCCAGCTTCACATGCGCCAGTTCAACGACGGCGACGAGATCACCATCGAGCCCTGGCGCGCCAAGGCGTTTCCCGTGATCAAGGACCTCGCGGTCGACCGCGGCGCCCTCGACCGGATCATCCAGGCCGGCGGCTACGTCTCCGTCTCCACCGGCAACGCGCCCGACGGCAACGCCATTCCCGTGCCCAAGCCCGACTCCGACCGTGCCTTCGACGCCGCCGCCTGCATCGGCTGCGGCGCGTGTGTGGCCGCGTGCCCCAACGCGTCGGCCATGCTCTTCACTTCGGCGAAGGTCGCCCACCTGGCGCTGTTGCCTCAGGGCCAGCCCGAGCGGATGGAGCGCGTGCTCAAGATGGTCGCGGCCATGGACAACGAGGACTTCGGCGGCTGCACGAACCACGGCGAGTGCGAGGCCGCCTGCCCGAAGGGGATCTCGCTCGAGAACATCGCGCTCATGAACCGCGACTTCGTGAAAGCGACGCTTGGAAAGCGACCGGAGCGGGCAGCCTCGGGCGACTAGCGGACCGGGCCAGCCGGCCTGGCCCCTTCGAGCGGCGGTCTACGGACTGCTGCTGCTCGTCTTCACCGCGCCCGTCAGTCTCGACCCCGGTGGACGTACCTTCGCCCCGGGGCCGGATACCCGCCTCTACCTCTGGACCCTGGGCTGGGACCTTCACGCGTTCAAGACCGATCCCCTCCACGTCTTCGACGCGAACATCTTCTTCCCCGAGACGCAGACCCTCGCCTACTCGGAGCACCTGATCGGCGCGGCCCTGCTCGCGCTTCCGCTGTCGCTCTTCACCGACAACCTCGATCTGATCCTCAACTTCGTTCTGCTCCTGGCCACGTTCCTCGGCGCCCTCGGGTGCGATCGACTGGCCCGGGAGTGCGGAGCCTCCCCCCGCGGCGCCCTGCTCGCGGGCATCGTGGGCGGCTTCTCCGGCCCGCGGCTCACCCGGCTCACCCAGGCCCACCTCGCGACCCTGCACTTCGTCCCCTGGGCCCTCGCTTTCGCGATCCGCTACCTGCGCCTCGGGAAGCGGCGAGACCTGCTCGCGACCCTGGCTCTGTTCACGCTGCAGGCGCTGACCAGCGGTCACGGCGGCCTGTTCCTCGCGCTCGCCCTCGCTCTCCTCTTCGGCGGAGCGCTGGTCTTTGGAAACCTGCGCCCGGCGCAGGCGATCCGCGACTGCGGCCTCGCCGGCCTGCTGCTCCTGCTCGTCAACGTCCCCTTCGTGTTTCCCTACTACGAGGTGCGCGGGCGGGTCGGCCTCACCCGCGTCATCGAAGACGCGGAGGGCTATGTCCCCACCATCGGCTCCTGGCTGCAAGCGCCCACGCGGACTCAGACCGCACTCACGTCCAGTCTCGACGCGCTCCGGCCAAGCGTCGAGTCGGCGAACGCCGCCCTCTTCCCGGGGTTCGTCTTTCTCGGCCTCGCCGCTTTCGGTGGCCTCGGACTGATCCGGGATCGCGGGGCTCGCACCCTGGCCGCCACCGGCATGGCCGCGCTGGCCGGGCTGACCCTCTGGCTCGCCCTCGGGCCCCCGTTCGGCCTCTATCGGCTCGGCTATGCGCTCATCCCGGGCTTCGACCTCATCCGGGTTCCGTCCCGCTTCTTCCTGTTGACCCTGACCGCGCTCTCCGCTCTCGCCGCCCTCGGCCTCGATCGCGTCCGGCGGCCGGCGGTCGCGTGGGCTCTGGTCGCCGTCGCCATTTTCGAATGCGTTCCGGTGGCCTGGGACTCGCCCCACGACCCCATCGTCACGCCTCCCGTCGACGCCTGGCTCGCCACCCAACCGAAGCCCTTCCGGGTCGTCGAGCTTCCCATCCCGCTCCCGGACCATTCGGTGCGTCAGGCCCGCTTCCACTCGGAGTACGTGATCCACGGCGCCGCTCACTGGCAGCCCATGGTCAACGGCTACTCCAGCCTCGTCCCGCCGCTGCACCTGAAACTCTACGAGGAACTCCACGAATTCCCGACCGAGTCAGGACTTGCCGAGCTCGATCGCCTGGGCGTCGACTACGTGGTCGTCCACACCGACATGTACCAGCCTGACCGCTGGGCGGAGAAGGAGCGCGCCATCGCCGGATTCGGTTCCCGGATCCGCCTGCTCAAGGTAGACGGCGAAGGCCGGGCGTACCAGTTGACCCCTCGGTGACCCTTCGTCAACGAGGGGACCGGGCCTAGGTCAGCAGGTGCTTGACGCCCTCGCGCTCTTCGTTGAGCTCCTTGAGCGTGGCGGTCATGCGCTCGCGTGAGAAGGCGTCGATGTCGAGGCCGGTGACGATGGTGATCTTGCCGTCCTTCGTGGTGCACGGGAAACCGTAGACCGTTCCGGGCGGGATCTCGTAGCTGCCGTCCGACGGAACCCCCATGGTCACCCACTCGCCGTTGCTGCCGAGAACCCAGTCGTGAACGTGCGCGATCGCCGCGTTGGCGGCCGAGGCGGCCGAGGACAGACCTCGAGCCTCGATGATGGCGGCGCCGCGCTTGGCCACGGTGGGGATGAAGGTGTCCCGGTTCCAGCCCTCGTCGTTGATCGTGTCCTTCACCGAAGACCCGTCGATGGTGGCGAAGCGATAGTCCGGGTACTGCGTGGCCGAGTGGTTGCCCCACACGAGCATCCGCTTGATCGACGCCACCGGCTTTCCGGTCTTGGCCGCGATCTGCGAGAGGGAGCGATTGTGGTCCAGCCGCAGCATGGCGGTGAAGCACGACGGCGACAGCCCCGGCGCGGACTTCATCGCGATGTAGGCGTTCGTGTTCGCGGGGTTGCCGACCACCAGCACCTTCACCGACCGCTTGGCCACCGCGTCGAGGGCCTTGCCCTGAACCGTGAAGATCGCGGCGTTGGCGGAGAGAAGCTCGCCTCGCTCCATCCCCTTGCTGCGCGGGCGCGCGCCCACGAGCAGGGCGATGTCCGCGTCCTTGAAGGCGACGTTGGGATCGTCGGTCTGGACGATGCCCGCGAGCAGCGGATACGCGCAGTCGTCGAGCTCCATCGCGACACCCTTGAGCGCGTTCAGGGCGGGCGTGATTTCGAGGAGCTGCAGGATCACCGGCTGATCCTTGCCCAGCATGTCGCCGGCGGCGATGCGGAAGAGGAGGCTGTAGCCGATCTGTCCGGCGGCTCCGGTGACGGCGACGCGAACGGGATTCTTCATGATCGTGACTTTCTGGAGTTGATGAAAGGAACGTTAGAGGTTGCTGATGATCGCGTCGGCGAAGCCCGAGCACTTCACTTCGGTCGGGTTCTCCATCATGCGCGCGAAGTCGTAGGTGACCCGCTTCTGCTCGATCGACTTCTCGATGCCGGCCTCGATGGCATCCGCCGCTTCCACCCAGCCCAGGTAGCGAAGCATCATGCAGCCGGAGAGGATGACCGAGCCCGGGTTCACCTTGTCGAGGTCGGCGTACTTCGGGGCGGTTCCGTGCGTGGCCTCGAAGATGGCGTGACCGGTCTCGTAGTTGATGTTGCCGCCCGGCGCGATCCCGATCCCGCCCACCTGGGCGGCGAGTGCGTCGGAGAGATAGTCGCCGTTCAGGTTCGGGGTCGCGATGACTTCGAACTCCTTCGGACGGGTGAGGACCTGCTGCAGCGTGATGTCGGCGATCGAGTCCTTGATGAGGATCTTCGACTTCCACTGGCCGTTGCCGTGGGTGGGGACGAGGGCGAGGGCGGTGTTGACCTCGGCCACGAGTTCGCCCTGCTGCGTCGGGGTCATCATGTCGTAGCCGGGATCGATCATCTTCGCGTTCTCGGCCGGGGTGAGCTTGGGGTTCTTCTCGACGTTGCCCAGGACCCAGCTCTCGCGCTCGGTGACGACCTGGGACCGGAATTCCTTCGTCGCGAGGCCGTAGGCCCAGTCACGGAAGGCGCCTTCCGTGAACTTCATGATGTTGCCCTTGTGGACGATGTTGACGCTCTTCCGCTTGAACTGGATCGCATACTTGATCGCGGCGCGCATCAGGCGCTCGGTGCCTTCGCGGGAGATGATCTTGATGCCGACGCCCGAGGTTTCCGGGAACCGGATCTTCTTCACCTTCATCTCGGTCTGGAGCCACGCGATGACCTTCTTGCCTTCCGGCGTCCCCTCGGCCCACTCGATGCCCGCGTAGATGTCCTCGGTGTTCTCGCGGAAGATCACCATGTCGACGTCCTGCGGCTTCTTAACCGGGGTCGGAACGCCCTTGAAGTAGCGCACGGGACGGAGGCAGGTGTAGAGGTCGAGTTCCTGCCGAAGCGCCACGTTGAGCGACCGGATGCCGCCGCCGATGGGGGTGGTGAGCGGGCCTTTGATCCCGACGAGGTACTGGCGGAAGTCGGTGAGGGTCTGCGCGGGCATCCACTCCTTGGTGGCGTTGAAGGCCTTTTCTCCGGCCAGGACCTCGTGCCAGTGGATCTTCCGCTTGCCGCCGTAACACTTCGCGACCGCGGCGTCGAACACGCGCACGGAAGCGCGCCAGATGTCGCGGCCCGTGCCGTCGCCCTCGACGAAAGGAATGATGGGATCGTCGGGAACGTTCAGAACGCCGTTTGCGATGGTGATCTTGGAGCCTTGCGACATGGGTGCCTTCTTCTTCCTTGGATATTGGGCGGCCGCGAGATGGGCCGGAGCCTCGGGTGGGCGTTTCGTGTAGGAGTGCGATTTTAGCCGAGCGCAGGGAGGGAAGGACGCTAGTGCAAATGAGCTATTCCGCAGGCCAGGCTAGGCGCCCGGGGTGACGGTGCGGCGGGTCAGCCGAGCGTGATCGCTCGCGCTTCGCGGACTCCGTCGATCTTCAGCAGGGCGGACAGGACCTCGGCGGGAACGTCCGCGTCCACCT
>DAORUA010000010.1:0-26643 GCA_035432945.1 Vicinamibacteria bacterium
CTTGCCACCTCTGTATTACCGCGGCTGCTGGCACAGAGTTAGCCGTGGCTTCCTCCACCGGTACCGTCAACATTCCGACGTATTAGGTCGAGTGCATTCGTCCCGGTCGACAGGAGTTTACAATCCGAAGACCTTCATCCTCCACGCGGCGTTGCTTCGTCAGGCTTGCGCCCATTGCGAAAAATTCCCCACTGCTGCCTCCCGTAGGAGTCTGGACCGTGTCTCAGTTCCAGTGTGGCCGTCCGCCCTCTCAGGCCGGCTACCGATCGAAGCCTTGGTGGGCCATTACCCCGCCAACTAGCTAATCGGACGCGGGCTCATCTTCAAGCGCCAGGCCTTGCGGTCCCCGGCTTTGATCCTGAGGCTCGTAGCCCCAGGGTATTATGCGGAATTAGCACCAGTTTCCCGATGTTGTTCCCCACTCGAAGGAAGATCACCCACGCGTTACTCACCCGTTCGCTGCTCTCTTGGGGGTTGCCCCCCTCAAGCGCTCAACTTGCATGTGTTAGGCACGCCGCCAGCGTTGATTCTGAGCCAGGATCAAACTCTCCAGTTAAAACTGTGAGTGACTCTCGTCTGGTCATCCGAGAGTCAAAGAGCTCTTGCGAGCCCCCTTTGTCTTCAAGGCTAAAAACGCTTTTGAAACTCAAAAAATTGCGTGTACTTGTCTAGTTTTCAAAGAACCGTCCGCCGTTTGGGGACTCAGCCAGAATATCGAAAACGGGTAGGGTGAGTCAAGCCTTTGCTGGAGATTTCTCCGGAAAGGAGCGGCGGTAACGTGCCCCGGAGGCTCACCCTGGACCCCGGGCAACAAGCGATTGTGGTGGGCTGAAAACGGGGACGCTATCTGGATGGGTGGAGCGGTTGGGCGGAAGAATTTACTGTCTCGGCCGCTCTCGGCCTCGCGGGAGAGAATTGCCGGGAGACTCATCAGAAAGCTTCACAAACTGCTGATATTGCTGTGTTTATCATTTGACGGCCGCCGGGCTTGGGGCGGCCTGGCCGGCTCTGGTTCGACCCATCTCATTGTGAAGATGGGGCTTAGCTAGAGAAGACGCACCGTGCGGCCCTGCATTGCGTAGGCGCCGCGCGCGACAATGTCGAGGGCCTGAGGGTAGAGCCGGTGTTCGGTCTCGAGAATCCGGGCCGACAAGGTGTCTTCCGAGTCGTCGGGAAGGACCCTGACAGGCTCCTGGAGGAGGATGGGGCCGGTGTCGAGTCCCGCGTCGACCAGGTGGACGGTGGCGCCCGACCAGCGAACCCCGGCGTCGAGAGCCTGCTTCTGAGCATGCATCCCGGGGAAAGCCGGGAGGAGGGAGGGGTGGATGTTCAGGATCGGCCCGGAGAATCCGTCGATCAACACAGGGGTGAGCACGCGCATGTAGCCGGCAAGACAAACCACCTCGACGGCGCGGCTCGCGAGGAGCTCCAGCACGGCGCGCTCGTGATCATCCCGGCCAACGCCCCGGCTCGGCACACAGGCGGCTTCGACGGACGCGTCGCGGGCCAGGGACAGTGCGCCGCTGCCCTCCACGTTGGACACCGCGAGGACGACACGGTACGAGGAATAGGCCGGCTGCGCCCGAAGAAGAGCCGCGAGATTGCTGCCCCTTCCGCTGGCCAGAACCGCGACGTGTTTCACACCAGGGTGACGCCGTCACCCGCGACGAGTTCGCCGATCCTGTAACAGGTCTCCCCGCGCGCGCGCAAGGAAGACTCGACCTGCTCGGCGGCGCCCGGCGCGACCACCAGGATCATTCCGATCCCCATGTTGAAGGTGCGGAACATCTCGTCCCGGGCGACCGGCCCGCCCTCGGCGATCAGCTGGAAGATCGGCAACACCGGCCAGGCCGAGGTCACGACTCGCGCGCCCACACCGCTCGGAAGCACGCGCGGGATGTTCCCCTCGAAGCCTCCTCCGGTGATGTGAACCAGCGCCTTGACCCGGTCCTGCTGGAGTTCCGGCCAGAGGGGCTCGAGATAGCTCCGGTGGGGGGCGAGGAGAGCCTCTCCCACCGTGCCCGGCAGCGACGCCGGCCGGTCGGAGACCCTGAGCCCCATCCGCTCGAGAAGGACCTTGCGGGCGAGGGAGTAGCCGTTCGTGTGCAGACCGAGGGACGGAAGGCCGATGAGGACGTCGCCCACGCCCACATCCTTGCGCGGGAGAACCTTCGCCTTGTCCATGGCCCCGACGATGAAGCCGGCCAGGTCGTAGTCGTCCTCCGCATACGTGCCCGGCATTTCCGCGGTCTCCCCGCCGATCAGCGGGCAGGAGAACTCCGCGCAGGCGCGCGCGATGCCGCTGACGATCGACTCGACCCGGGCCGGGTCCATCTTGCCGAGGGCGATGTAATCGAGGAAGAAGAGGGGCTTCGCGCCCTGCACGAGAATGTCGTTGACGCAGTGGGCGACGAGGTCGTAGCCCACCGTGTCATGCACGCCGCAGTCGCGGGCGATTCGAATCTTCGTGCCCACCCCGTCGGTGGACGAGACCAGGACGGGCTCTTTGAGCCCCGAGAAATCCGGCTGAAACACACCGCCGAAGGAACCGATCTCCGACAGGACCGAGGCTGACTTTCGCGAGGAAAGGAGACGCTTGATCCGTTCCTTCGCGTCGTCTGCGGCGGCGATGTCGACGCCGGCGGCGCGGTAATCCAAGGGGCGACTCCTTACTTGAAGCGGTGAGAGGCTATCGGACGCCGGCCAGCGCCTCGGCGTTCCGGGTGATGGGGTAGCGGTCGGTGAGGGTCTGGAGGTAGCTCGAGAAGAGCCGATCCTTCTTGGCCGCGACGAGCGACTCCCTGATGGAGTCCCTCTGTTGGGCGAGCGCCGTCTCGTCGGACGACTTCTTCTCGAGGACGCGAACGATCGCCACTCCCGATGGTGTGTCGAGGGGTGCCGAGACCTTCTTCTCCGCGAGTTCGAACGCCTGATCCTCGAGAACGGAACTCTGGGGAATCTCGGTGAACGCCTGTCCGCGACCCACCAGCCCCTTGGTCTCGAGCCTCGTCAACTTAGCCTTGGCTGCGGCCCGGGTCAGGTCGGTGCGTTCCGCATCCGCGGCGAGGGAGAGGGCCGCCTGTCGCGCTTTCTCGCGGGCCAGGAACTTGACGAGGTCCTTCCTGACGTCCTCTTTCACTTCCGCGAGTTCCGGAGTCTTCTGCGGGAGGATCTCGTCAAGGCGGATGAACGCGGCGCCCGCGCCCGCCGGGAAGCCGTCCTTCGAGGTCTCCTTGGCCTTGAGCTCGAAGGCGCTGGAGAGAAGCACCGGGCTGGTCAGCGGGCCGGCCCCCTGGCCGAGCTGGAGGGGCTCGCTCTTCTTCACCGCGAGTCCTTCGGCGGTCGCGATCTGCTCCAGGGACTGATTCGACTGTAGGGCCTTCGACACAGCCTCGGCCTTCCGGGACGCGAGATCCCTGGCCTTCGAGTCCTGAAGCTGGGCTTCGATCCTCTTCCGGGCCTGTTCCAGCGGCTGGGTGGAGCCGGGGAGGATGGTGTCCGCCTTGATGATGTGATACCCGAAGGAAGTCCGGATCACGTCCGACATGGCTCCCGGCTGGAGGCCGAAAGCGACCGACGAGAACTCGGGAACCATCTGCTCCCGGGCGAAGCAACCCAGGCTCCCCCCATTCGCGGCCGAGGTGTCTTCGGACTTTTCCTTCGCCACCTTCTCGAACGCTTCCCCTGCCTTGAGACGGGCCAGGGCGGCCTCCGCGAGCGCTTTCGCCTCGCCGTCCTCGTGGCCCTCGGCGGCGGCGGCTTCCTGTTTGACCTTCACCAGGATGTGGCGGCCGCAGACCTGCGGAGGCGTCGTGAACTCCGCGGTGTTGGCGCGATAGTAGTTCTCGATCTCCGAGCCCGTGGGCAGGACCTTGGCCCGGAGTTCGATCGGATCCACGAGGAGATAGGAGAGGACGCGGCGCTCGGGCAATCGAAAGCGATCCTTGTTGGCCTCGAAGCGGGCCTTGATCTCGTCGTCCGTGGGCTGGATCGACGCCTCGAACTGCGCGGTGGGGATGTGAACGTACTCCGCGCGCATCAGCTCGCTTCGCCGCCGGAACTCGGCACTCACGTCGGCGTCCGAAACGCGAACGCCATCCGTCACCGCCTCGCGGAGGCGCTGGGCCTTGAGCTGTCTTCGGACTTCGTTCTCGAAGTCGGCCACGGTCATTCCCTGCTGCTGGAGAAGCCGCGTGAGCGCCTCCGTGCCGACGAAGCGCCCCCCGGTCTGGAGCTGGGGGTCCTCGGTGATCGCCTTGATCACCGCCTGGTCATCGACCTGGAAGCCGAGGCGGTCGGCTTCGAGAGCCTCGAGCTCCGCCCGAAGCATCGAGGACAGCACCTGCTCCCGCAGGCCCATGCGCTCGAGCATCGACTCGTCGATCTGGCCCTGGTTCATGGCCAGGAACTGCCGCCTCTGCCTCAGGTACTGTTTCTGGAACTCGCTCGCCGGGATCGGGTGACCGCCCACGGTGGCGATCTCCGTGTTCGCGAGCTGGGTGGCGGGGTCGAGGTTCGGGATGTAGAGAATCACGAACGCGAGAATCACCACCCACAAAAATACAAAGAACCAGCGCCGGTGACGCCGCAGGAATGCGAGGGCCATCAGAGAGTCAACTCCAGATCTCGAAAAGGGACGAAGAACCGGCCGAGGGCGGGAAGCCGAGGGTCCGATCGTACCTATAGGTAAAGGGTCGTCGAGTATACTTCTCCCTTCCGTTCCGGCACTCGCCGCTGTGGCCTTCCGCAGATAAATTCCCTGCTTCGCGGCTTCTCCGCGTGACCTTTCGAAAGGACTCCTCAGTGTCCAACGTCAACGTGCCCTCGGGCCCGGGGGATCGCCGCCTTCGCGTGTGGCGCCTGCTCGGGGCCGTCGCGGTTCTGGTCGCCGCTCTCGGGCTCGGCTACAGCTTCCTGCAGGACCAGCCCCCGGCCCCTCCCTCCGGGGCGGAGGCCCCCAAGGACATCGCCGCCACCTTCGAGTCCATCCAGGGCAACGTGAAGACCCGGGGCGTGGGCGGGCTGGATTGGAGGACGGCCGAGACCCGCGTGCCCCTTCGCAAGAGCGACCTCGTGCGCACCTACCCATCGTCGTCGGCCGAGATCAAGTTCTTCGACGAGACCCGGGTGACCGTCCGCCCCGACAGCCTCATCACCATCGAGGAGACGTCCAAGGATCCCAACTCCACGTCGAGCAAGGTCGCCTGGAAGGTGTCCTCGGGCGAGATCAACTACGAGACAACCCAGAGGAACGGCGGATCCACGGAGGCGGTGACCCCCACCTTCCGGCTCGCGCTCGAGGGGAACTCCGCGGGCACGATGAGAGTGGGCGAAGGCGGCCTGACCTCCGTGGCCCAGCTCGCCGGAGCCGCCAACATCGAGACGAAGACCGGGCAGAAGATCCGCCTGGGCGCCAACGAGGGCCTGAAAGTCGACGCCTCGGGGAAGGCCGGGGCCAAGCAGATCCTTCCGGATCCGCCCAGCGCGGCGGCGCCGGGGGGGGCTTCCGGGCTCCTGTCGCTCGCCGAGGGTGCTCCCGTGCCGCTTTCGTGGTCGGCCTCCGCGGGGGCCTCGTCCTATCGCGTCCAGGTCGAATTGAAGAACGGAAGCGGAAGGGAGGTCGTGTTCGACCAGAATGGCCTGAAGGGGACGTCCGCGAGCATCCCGGGTCTTTCCGCGGGGGAATTCACGTTTCGGGTGGCGGGCCTGACCGACGACGGGGTGCAGGGCAAGTTCTCGGCGCTCGTCGCCTTCAAAGTCGAACGAACGGCTCCACCGCGTCCCCTGGCCACGGCCCCCGCGCCGTCGCTCACGATCGAAGCGTTCGAGGCGCGCAACAACGTGCTCCGGCTCGTCGGCAAGACGGTGCCGGGAGCCAAGCTCACGGTCAACGGAGAGCCGGTGACGGTTCAGCCCGACGGTTCGTTCCGCGAGTTCGTGACCCTGGCTCGTAAACAGGGCGAGCAGCGGGTCGTGATCCGGTCGACGTCCGCGGCGGGCGGCGTGGCCGAAGAGACGCGAACGCTGCCGCCGGGTCAGTAGCCACCAGCCAGGGACTCGAGAAACGCGGTGGCCCCCACGAACGATCGGACGCGCGTGCTCACCACCGAGCAGGTGCTGCTCATCCACGCGAGCCTGGAGCCGGCCGCGATCCGGCAGAGTTTTCAGAACGTCTGCGTGGAGCATTTCGGGCCCTCCGAGGTTCGCGTCTTCACCTTTCTGCCCGACGACCCCACGCACATGCTTCCCTTCGGTTGGGGTGAGGAGCCGAAACCCCTGAGTGCTCCGGAGTTCGACGGGCCCGGCTTCTTCGGCGCGGCCGCGACGCCCATCGAGGGCACGGAGGCGCCGGGTCAGTGGTGCGCCCTGCTTCCCTTGACCGTCGATGCGGACGCGGTGGGCGTGCTGCAAGTCATGTGCGAGCACGCGGTGGACCGGTCGGGGGTGGCGCTTCTCCAGGAGCTGGCCCGGGCTCTGGCCATGGCGGTGCGAAACGCGGGCACCTTCGAGAAGACGAGACGCCTCACCTTCACCGACGACCTCACCGCGCTCTACAACTCGCGATTCATGGCCCTGTATCTCGACCGCGAGCTGAAGAGATGCCGCCGGATGAAGTCGCCGCTTTCTCTGCTCTTCATGGACCTGGACGGCTTCAAGGAAGTCAACGACACCCATGGCCACCTCGCGGGGTCGAGAACCCTGGTCGAGGTAGGGGGGGTGCTCGAGGAGACGGTTCGCGACGCGGACATCCTGATCCGCTACGGGGGGGACGAGTTCGTGATCCTCTTCCCCGAGACCCCGCTTTCCGGGGGCATGGTGATCGCGGAACGGATCCGGCAGGTGATCGGCAACACCAAATTCCTGGAATCGATGGGGATCGAGGGGCGAGTTACCGCCTCCATCGGCATAGCGGCGTATCCTGAGAGCGCCGACGACGTCCGCAGTCTGATCACGAGCGCCGACCGGGCGATGTACGAGGCCAAGGCCCTCGGAAAGAATCGCGTGGTCGCCGCCCGCCCCATCACCTTTCCTCTCGCCCTCACCGAACCCACCAAGAGGCCTTAGCACTTCCCTTGAGCCTGCTCCGATCCATCCTCAACTTCAGCTACTTCTCGAACGATCTCGCCATCGATCTGGGGACGGCGAACACGCTCGTCTTCGTCAAGTCCAAAGGCACGGTGGTCTCGGAGCCGTCGATCGTCGCGGTCAATGTCCGCACCGGCCGGGTTGAAGCCGTGGGTCACGACGCCAAGGAAATGCTGGGACGAACCCCCGGCGGCATCGTGGCCATCCGGCCGATGAAGGACGGGGTGATCGCGGACTTCGAGATCACGGAGAAGATGCTCTCGCATTTCATCCGCAAGGCGCACAACCGGAACGCCTTCGTGCGACCGCGGATCATCATCGGGATTCCCTCGGAAGTGACCCAGGTGGAGAAGCGCGCGGTGCGCGACTCCGCGCTCAAGGCCAAGGCTTCGGAGGTGTACCTGGTCGACCAGGCCATGGCCGCGGCCATCGGGGCCGGCCTTCCCATCACCGAGCCTTCGGGCAACATGGTGGTCGATGTCGGCGGCGGCACCACGGACGTCGCGGTCATTTCGCTCGCCGGAATCGTGTACTCGAAGTCGGTGCGGGTGGCGGGAAACGAACTCGACGAAGCCATCATCCAGTACATAAAGCGCAAGTACAACCTGCTCATCGGCGAGCGCACGGCCGAGCAGGTCAAGCTGGAAATCGGCAGCGCCTTTCCCCTCGAGCAGCCTCTCTCCATGGAGCTCAAGGGCCGCGACCTGATCGAGGGCATTCCCAAGACCCTCACCGTGACCGACGGCGAGATCCGCGAGGCGATGAGCGAGCCGGTGAGCGTGATCGTGAACGCGGTGCGGGTGGCTCTCGAGCGCACGCCGCCCGAGCTTTCCGCGGACATCGTCGATCGCGGCATCGTCCTGACCGGCGGCGGCAGTCTGCTCCGGGGGCTCGACAAACTGCTGCGCGAGGAAACCGGCCTGCCCGTCATGGTCGCCGAGAACCCTCTCAGCTGCGTGGTCCTCGGAACCGGCCGGATGCTCACGGACTTCGACCTCCTCCGCAAGATCTGCATCGACTAGGAGCCCCCCGCCGAGGACTCATCATGGACTCCCTGGTCCCGGGCGGGCGAAACGAGAATGCGTCGCTGCGCCGGTCGTGGATGTGGCTGCTGGCCTTCGTCATCTTTCACCTCGTGGCGATCTCCCGGCAGGTGGACGTGGACGGGATCTCGCTCTTCGAGCGGGCCGTGTTCTCCTTCTTCTCGCCGGTCCAGAACGCGCTTTCCTCGGTGTCCGACGGCGCGGTGGGGGCCTGGAGTTCCTTCGTGGACCTGCGCCGGGTCGGGCAGGAAAACGAGCTCCTCAAGGCCCGGTTGCGCGTCGCCGAGATGCAGCTTCTCTCCCAACGGGCGGCGGTGGAGGAGAACGCGCGCCTGCGAATATTCCTCGACCTCAAGCCACGGCTCCCCATGGCCACGATACTCGCGGACGTGGTGGCGAGGAACGCCTCGCCCTGGTTCAAGACCATCTCCATCGACAAGGGCTCGGCGAACGGGGTCTTTCACGGAGCGACGGTTCTCTCCCCTTCCGGCGTCCTCGGACGCGTGATCACGGTGTCGCCAAACTCGGCCAGCGTGCAGTTGCTGGTGGATCGAGACAGCGGCGCCGCGGTCATCACCGAGAAGGGTCGAGTCGACGGCATCGTTTCCGGGTTTCAGGACGACGCCGACGGGTCTCCACTCCTCCTGATGAAGTACGTTCCCGGCCTGGCCACGGTGACGCCCGGCGAAGTGGTGGTCACCTCCGGGCTCGATCAGCTCTTCGAGAAGGGTCTCGTGGTCGGGACGGTGCTGCGGGTCGTCGAGCCGGTCGGACTCTTCAAGGATGTCTGGGTGCGGCCCTCGGCCTCTCCCGCCTTCGCCGAGCAGGTGTTCGTTTCCCTGGCCACGAACAAGGAGGGGACCCCTTCGCAATGAAGGCCAACCTCATCGCTCTCGCCCTTCTGGTCTTTGCGCTGCTCCTCCAGAGCGCGCTCAGCCGGTTTCTTCCGGTGAGCGCCTATGTCGACCTGCCCCTGGTGGTCGCTATCTGGTTCGCGCTCTCGCGCGGCGAAATCCTGGGCATGATCGGGGGATCCCTTTCCGGGTGGATGACCGAGGCTCTCTTCGGCCAGGGAATCAAGGGGGTCTCTGGACTGATCCGGCTGGTCATCGGGTTCGCCCTCGGTCTCCTGGGATCGCGCTTTCTCATCACCGGCACCCTGGCGCGCTTTTCCCTGCTCCTCACCGTCACCGTGATCGACACGCGCGCGTTCGAGTGGATCGCACCCGCCTTCGGCATGTCGCCGGTTCAGTACTCTCCCGCGGCCATGACCATCCGCGGCTCCATCAACGCCATGGTGGGGCTCGTCCTCTTCGCGCTGTTCGAACGACAAAGGGCGAAGCCTCAATGAAGATCTACGAAGACCTTCGCTCGACCCAGCAGCGCCTCGATGGCCTTCAGAGCGGGCTTCTGGTCCTGGTGGCCGTGCTTCTGCTCCAGTTCTGGCTGCTCCAGGGCGTCAACTCGAGAAAATACCGCGAGCTCGCGGAGAACAACCGGATTCGAACCCTGAGCATCGCCGCCCCCCGGGGCACCCTCACCGACCGCAATGGCCACATCCTGGCCGAGAACAAGCCCGCTTTCAAGATCGTGGTCACCATGGGGCCTTCCGGCTCGGTCGACAACATCTCGCGCTCGCTGGCCTCGCTGCTGAAGATCGATGAGGCGGAAATCCGACAGAAGCTCGGAAAGCCCCGGGCGGCGTATCAGCCCGTCACCATCAAGCCGAAAGCGACCTTCGAGGACGTGGCCGTGGTCGAAGCTCGGCGGCTCGAGATGCCGGAAGTCAGCGTCGAGGTGGTCCCGGTGCGCTCCTACCCGCAGGCCCGGAGCGCCGCCCATGTGGTCGGCCGCGTGGGTGAGGTCACGGATCGTCAGCTCAAGCAGCCGGCGTTCGCGGATTTCGAGCCGGGGCGCGTGGTGGGTCAATCCGGCCTCGAGGCGCTCTACAACGAGGATCTCACCGGCACCGACGGGCTCCGGCGGGTGGTGGTCAACAGCCGCGGGGTCGAGGTCGAGCTCTCGGAAGATCAACCGGCTCGCGCGGGCGGGGCGGTCGAGCTCACGCTGGCCGCAGACCTCCAGGCCGCGATGGAAGAAGCGTTCAAGGATCGCGCGGGCAGCGCGGTGGCGCTGGACCCGTTCACGGGCGAGATCCTGGGTCTCGTCTCTTCGCCGGCTTTCGACCCCAACAGTTTCAGCTCCGGGATCGAGCGCTCCTTGTGGGAAGGCCTCATGCGCGACCCGGAAACACCCCTGTTCAATCGCGCGGTCCAGGGCCAGTACGCGCCGGGAAGTCTTTTCAAGGTGGTTGTGGCGGCCGCGGGGCTCGAGGAAGGACTGATCGCGCCGGAGACCACGATCTTCTGTCCGGGATACGCTTCGATCTACGGGCACGTCTTCAAGTGCAACCGCCCGGCCGGCCACGGGGTCATCTCGCTGGGCCGCGCGCTCGGGGAGTCCTGCAACGTGTTCTTCTATCAGCTCGGGGCGCGGCTTGAAATACAGCGGCTGGCCGCCTACGCGAGGAGGTTCGGCCTGGGCGGCGTCACCGGCGTGGATCTTCCCAACGAGGCCCCGGGCCTGATTCCGGATCCGGCCTGGAAGGAGCGCCTCTTCAAGGCTCCCTGGTACCCGGGGGAGACCATCTCGGTCTCCATCGGACAGGGCCAGGTGCTCGCCACCCCGCTTCAGATGGCCCGGATGATGGCGGTGATCGCGAACGGAGGACGGCTGGTGCAGCCCCATATCGTGCGACTTGTCTCCGGCAAGCCCGTGGCCTACGAGCAGCCGCGATCGCTGGGGTTCAAGCCGTCCACCCTTGCCGCGATCCGTCGCGGTCTCTTCATGGCCGTGAACTCGGGCGGCGGCTCGGCGCAGCGGGCCCAGATTTCCGACCTGGTGGTCGCCGGCAAGACGGGATCGGCCCAGGTGGTGTCGTCCTCGAAACTGAAGAAGGACATCGAGACCATTCAGCCTCGCGCGTGGTTCGCAGGATTCGCGCCGCTCGACAATCCCCGCATCGCGCTCGCGGTGCTCGTGGACCATGGCGGGAGCGGCGGCGGAGCGGCGGCGCCGGTGGCGCTCGCCATCTTCGAGAAATTCTTCGGACGCGAACATGTGGATCCGCTCGCGAGGAAGGTCTCGCCCTAGATGTTCCGACGATTCTTTCAGGGGCTCGACTATCCGCTGGTCGGCCTCACCCTTCTGGTGAGCGGCCTGGGCGTGGCGATGATCAACAGCGCCACCCAGGGAACCCGGCTTCAGGGCCTGTGGATGGGTCAGCTCGGAGCCATCGGGATCGGCGTTCTTCTGCTCCTGGTGGTCGCGGCGGCGGACTATCGCCGCCTCGCCGACCGCTCGCCGCTGCTCCTCGGCGCCACTCTCTTTCTGCTCCTGGCCACGCTGGCGCTGGCCCCCCGCATCGCGGGGACGAGGCGCTGGCTGAGCGTCGGACCGATTCAGTTCCAGCCTTCCGAATTCGCGAAGATCGTCGCGGCCCTGGTGATCGCCAAGCTCTTCTCGGAGATGAAGAAGGAATCGCTCGGCCTCAGTGATCTGATGGCGCCGGCCGCGGTGACCGGGGTCCTGGCCCTCACCATCGCGGCCGCACCCGATCTGGGGACCGCGGTTTCCCTGGTTCCCATGTTCTTCGTCGGAGCCTTCCTGGCCGGGCTTCGTTACAAGTCGATCGCGATCTTGAGCGCCTTCCTCCTGGTGTTCGGCCTCGTGTCGTGGGAGTTCCTCCTTCGCGACTATCAGAAGGCCCGGATCTATTCGTTCCTCGACCCCGATCTCGACCCCCGGGGCTCGGGCTATCAGAAGAAGCAGTCGCAGATCGCGGTGGGATCGGGGGGGCTGACCGGAAAGGGCTATGGGGAGGGAACCCAGACCCAGCTCGGGTATCTCCCGGCCCGACAGACCGATTTCATCTTTTCCGTGCTGGCCGAAGAATTCGGTTTCATGGGGGTGGTGGCGACCCTCGGCCTCTATCTCGCCCTGCTTTGGCGGTGTCTCGACATCGCCCGGCTGGCCCGGGACCGGCTCGGGGCCATCCTCGTCGCCTGCCTCACCGCCACACTCACGTTCCAGGTTGTTTACAATGTCGGCATGGTGGCGGGTCTTCTCCCCGTCAAGGGCCTGCCCCTGCCGCTGATGAGCGCCGGTCGTTCTTCGGTGCTCGCGACATTTATTTCGATCGGCCTCATCCTCAGCGTCAGGATGCGCCGATTCGCCAATTGACGGGCCTACAAACGAGCTTTTTCAAAATGACTTCTTCCAGCCGGTCGCCCGTGCGTCACGCATGAGGCGCGAACTTGTCGTCACTTCTTCTCCCAAGGAAACCCGCGTAGCACTACTCGAGGACTCCCAGGTCGCGGAGTTCTTCATCGAGCGGTCCGAGCACGCGTCCACCGCGGGCAACATCTACAAGGGCCGGGTGAGCCGCGTCCTGCCCGGCATGGGCTCCGCCTTCGTCGACATCGGTCTCGAGCGCGACGCGTTCATGCACGCCGAGGATGTCTTCGAGGATCTCCCCGAGAACCTGCTCGAGGAGGAAGAACGGGGCGCCAAGGCGGCGCCCATCGAGGATCTGGTCAGTCCTGGCCAGGACATCGTGGTCCAGGTGGTGAAGGAATCGCTCGGAACCAAGGGCGCCCGGATCACCGCCCACATTTCCCTTCCCGGGCGGTTCATGGTCTTCCTGCCCACGGTCGAGCACGTCGGCGTTTCACGGCGCGTTCAGGACGACGAGGAGCGGAAGCGGCTGAAGAGTTTCCTCAAGGGCATCCGCCGCGAGAACGGCGGGGGTGGGTTCATCGGGCGCACCGCGGCGCTCGGCCGAGAGGTGGTCGACCTCGAACGCGACGCCCGCAATCTCATCCGGACCTGGGACGAGGTGCGGGGTGTCGCCTCCCGGGGCAAGGCCCCGATGCTTCTCTACAAGGAGCCGTCGCTGGTCGAGCGCCTCCTGCGCGACCTGCTGGGCAAGGACGTCGCGGGCGTTCACGTCGACGATCCGGAGCTTCACAAGAAGGTCTACAACTTCCTCGACCGCGTCGATCCCGAGCTTCTTTCGAAGGTCCGGCTGGTCAACCGGCCCGGCCATATCTTCGACGACTTCGGAATCAACGCGGAGCTCGAGCGCGCGCTCAAGGCCCGCGTCCCCCTCGAATCCGGAGGGTCCATCGTCATCGAGGAGACCGAGGCCCTCGTTTCCGTGGACGTGAACACGGGAAGGTTCGTGGGCAAGAGCGATCACGAGGAAACCATCGTCAAGAACAACATCGAAGCGGCGCGGGAGATCGCCCGCCAGCTTCGCCTGCGCGACCTGGGCGGCATCATCGTCCTCGACTTCATCGACATGAAGGACCGCAAGAACCGCAAGAAGGTTCTCGCCGTGCTCGACGGGGAGCTTCGCCGCGACCGCGCGACCAGCCGCGTTCTATCGGTCAGCGAGTTCGGCCTGGTGATTCTCACCAGGAAGCGCGTTCGCGAGTCGTTGAGCAAGACCCTGTGCGAGACCTGCCCGGAATGCGGCGGCGCCGGACGGGTGAAGAGCGTGCCCACCATCCTGACCGAGATCTATGACGAGATTCGAAAGCTCCCGGCCGAACTGAAGACCCAGAAGCTCACGCTGCGCGCGGCCCCCGCGGTCGCGGACGTGCTGCTCGAGGAGCGCGACAGCGGCTTCCTCTCCTCGATCTCCAGCCTGCTGTCGGAACCTCTCGGAGTCGAGGCGGATCCGTTGCTGAGCCAGGAGCAGTTCGACATTCTCACCGGTCCTCCGACGGTCTAGTCGTTCCGGGCCGCGCGGCGGCGGCCCAGGACCACGGTGAGGAGTTCCTCCTCGCCGATCAGAAAGCGCGGCTCCATCGCGGACCGGGCGAAGCGCACGCCTTCGTGTCGCAACCGGCTGGCCTGGAGGGCGCCTCGCCGGTCGGGGAGGAGGATGCGGCCGCCGGCCCCCAGCACCCGGTGCCACGGCGTTTCGTCCCTGCCCTTGAGCGAGGCGAGAATCCAGGCCACGGTTCTGGCCCCGCCGATGGGCCGGCCGAGCGCGCTCGCAACCCGGCCCACCGTCCCGTAGCTCGCGGCCCGGCCGGCCGGGATCCTGCCGACGATGTGCTTGACGACCGCGGCGGGAGGCGCTTCTTCCTGACCCGCCATCGCCGATCCCCCGGTTGTGCGGCCTAACGAGGCTCGGGAGTCGGAGTGGCCGCGGGCTGGATCGGCGTGCTCGGAACCGTGATGCGCTCGGGCGACGACGACCCCGTGGTGGTTATCTCCTCGTCGGCGTTCATGGGCTGCGGCGCGGCCTTGACCTTCGCGCGGCCGATCCGGGTCGGAGCTTCGCGGACGTACACCGTGTAGACCGCGTTCTTCTTGAGGTCGGCGATGTACTCCCCGTAGACCTTTTCGAACTTTGCCCGCGAGAGCTCTTCCTGGATTCTCTCCTTCACCTGATCGAACCCGGTCACTTCGTCGGCGAGGCGCTCGCGGACCTTGAGGATCCAGTAGCCGCCCTCGACCGGAACCGGGGCCGAGACCTCTCCCGGACGCAGGTCCGCGATCGCGGCGGCGAGGACGGGGCTCAAGTCCGCCGGCTCCACCCGGCCGAGGTCGCCACCCGCGGACTTGCTGGCGCTCACCGACACCTCGCGCGCGACCGTCTCGAAGTCCTCGCCCTTCTTGAGCCGCGCCACCGCGGCATTGGCCGCGTCGGCCGCCCCTTCGCCCTTCACAACGATCTCCATGAGGTGCACGGTCGCCTTGCGGGTGAAGTCGGCGGCCTTGCGACGCTCGTACTCGGTGCGAACATCGGCTTCGGTCACCTGCGCCTTCGGGTCGATGTCGCGAGACCGGACCTGCCTCACGATGACGGACCGCTCGATGTTGCGGCGCAGGGCTTCCCGGGTGAGCCCTTCCCGCTTGAGCTGGGCCTCGAACTCCTCCTCGGAGGCTATGTTCTGTTCCTTTTTGATGTCTTCGATCACCTGGTCGAGGTACTCGGGCCGGAGCTTCAGGCCAAGGGCCATGGCCCGGTCGACCAGGAGGAGTTCCTCCATGGCCTCCTCCAGGAGCTTCGCGTTGTTCTGACGCAGGAAGGCCTCGATCTCAGCGTCCGGGACCCGGGCCGCCTGGATGGCCGCCATTTGCCGGGCTTCGAACTCCGAGAGGGTGACGATCTGGCTGTTGACCCGGGCGATGACCCGCTCGATCACATCCCCGTGAACGAGGACGGAAGCGGAGAGGGCCCCGACGAAAAGAATGCTACCGAGCCGTGACAGCTTCATAGTTCACCTGTGCCTGAGAGACCAGTCCATCGATAAGTTGCTTCATTCTTAGACGAGTCTTCGCTTCGGTAAGACGGGACTCGATATCCGGCCGCGATTGGGCGAAGGACCGGGTGGCGGGGGCGGTCTTCGCCTCCAGCCGGAGGACATGGTAACCGAAGGAGGTGGTTACGATGCCGGAGATCTGGCCCGGGGAGAGGGAAAACGCGGCCTGTTCGATCTCGGGCGGCAGCTCTCCGCGGTGAAACGATCCGAGAAGACCACCGCCCCGCGCCTGGGGCGAGCGGGACCTCGTGCGCGCGAGAAGCTCGAACGCATTGCGGTCCGAATTCAGGATCCGCACCACGTCGCGCGCGTCCTGCATGGTGCCGAGCAGGATCTCGCGGATCGTCACCGATTCCTCCACGCGGGCCACTTCCGGGTGCGCCTCGTAGTAGGCCATGGCCTCGTCCTCGGACACTTTTTCCTGCGCAAGCGCCGAAGCCAGCCAGCGTTCCGCCGCCGCGCGGTTCTCGCTCGCGTCCTTGAATCCGCTCCGGGCGGCCGCGATGGAGACCACCCGCTCCTCGACGAACCGTCCGAAGGCCGAGGCCCTCATGGCCGGATCCTTGGTGTCGGCGCCGTTCTTCGCGAGCGGCTCGAGCTCCTTCAGAAACGCGCTGCGCCGCACGTCCACACCCTGGAAGCGAAGGACCACCGGATCGAGCGGAGCCCGGCAACCAAGCAGAGCCATCACCAGAAGTGCTCCCGCACGTCCCCCGGGTCCCGGTCTGCTCACGATCCCTCGATTTTCGCCGACCGGAGGCGTTCGAGCACGGCCCGCGAGGCATCGAGCGGCGCCCCGGCGGTCAGGGGCACGCTGAGCGTCTTCCCGTGGGGGCCGAGTTTCGCCCCCGGCCAGGCCGCGACCAGGGCGGCGAGCTTCGCGGGGTCTATGGGGGGGGCGTCGGCGAAGAACAGGTCGAGGCGCGACCCCGCTCGATCCACCTTGGCGATCCCGAGACTCTCGGCAAGCACGCGCAGACGCGAGTAGGTGATGAGATCGATGGCCTCCTGCGGCAGGGGTCCGAAGCGGTCCCTCACATCCATCTCGATGGCCTTGATGTCCTCGTCACGGGAGGCGTCCGCGGCGCGTTTGTAGATGAGGATCCGATCGCGGGCCTCCGCGATGTACGTGGCCTTGAGCCTCAGGTCGATCCTCAGATTCAGAACCGTGCGCTCGGAAACGCCCGACTCGCCGCCCGCCTGCATCTCGCGCACCGCGTCGGAGAGAAGCTTCAGGTAGAGATCGAGGCCGACGGCCAGGATATGGCCGCTCTGTTCTCCGCCCAGGAGATTGCCGGCTCCGCGCATCTCGAGATCGAGAGCGGCCAGACGAAAACCGGACCCGAGATCCGAGAATTCGCGGATGGCGGCGAGCCGCCGCTGCGCCACCTCGGAAAGCACGCGGCCGGGCGGGACCATCAGGTAGGCGAAGGCGGGGCGATCCGACCGGCCGACGCGACCACGAAGCTGATAGAGCTGGGCCAGGCCGAAGCGATCGGCCCGGTGGACGATGAGAGTATTGGCTCTCGGGACATCCAGGCCGTTCTCCACGATGGTGGTCGCGACCAGGACGTCGGCGCGTCCCTCCACGAAGGCGAGCATGGACTTCTCCAGTTCACTGTCGGTCATGCTGCCGTGACCCACCACCACCCGCGCCTCGGGAACGAGTTCCTTGATCATCGAGGCGAGGGAGTAGATGGACTCGACCCGGTTGTGGACCACGTAGACCTGCCCCTCGCGTTCCAGCTCATGACGTATGGCGGTGGCGATGAGGTCCCTGGAAAACTTCACCACCATGGTCTGGATGGCCAGGCGGTCGCGGGGCGGCGTCTCGATGATCGACATGTCGCGCAGGCCCGACAAGCCCATCTGGAGCGTCCTGGGAATGGGAGTCGCGGACAGGGTGAGGCTGTCGATGGTGGTCTTCTTCTGCTTGAGGCGCTCCTTCGCGGCCACCCCGAACCGCTGTTCCTCGTCGACGATGACGAGGCCGAGGTCCTTGAACTCCGCGTCCTTCGAAAGCAGGCGGTGAGTTCCGATCACGATGTCCGCCTTGCCTTCGCTCGCTCGCTGGAGGACGTCCTTGTTCTCCCGGGTCGAGCGGAGACGGGAGACCATTTCGGTGGTCACCGGAAAGGGCGCGAATCGCCGCCGGAAGGTCTGGAGGTGCTGAAAGGCGAGCACCGTGGTGGGCGCGAGCACCGCGACCTGTTTGCCGTCCGCCACCGCTCTCATGGCCGCGCGCATGGCGACCTCGGTCTTCCCGTATCCGACGTCTCCACAGACGAGGCGATCCATCGGGGTGGGGGACGACATGTCCGCGAAGACGTCCTCGATGGCCTTCCTCTGGTCGGGCGTCTCCTCGTATTCGAATGCGTTCTCGAACTCGGACATCCACGGTGACATGGGGGAAAAGGCGAAGCCCTGCCGGGTCTTCCGCTCCGCGTGAACCTTGAGCAGCTCGGCCGCCATGTCGCGCATGGCCCGCTTCACCCGGGACTTCGTCTTGGTCCAGCCCGTCCCGCCCAGCTTGTCGAGCGACGGGTTGCTGGCCTCGGCCGCGCGGTGCTTCTGGATCCGGTGGAAGGACTCCACGGGAACGCGCAGGAGGTCGCCCCCCTGATAGCTCACCACCATGAACTCGGCGTCGGATCCCAGGACATGCAGGCTTTCGAGGCCGACGAACCGTCCGATGCCGTGATCTTCGTGGACCACGTAGTCGCCGGGCTTCAGGTCGCGGAAATCCGAAAGGAACGAGCGCACCACGTTCCGCCGCTTGTGAACGTGCACTTCTTCCGGAAAGACATCGCCATCCGCGAGCAGGCGAAGCCTCGCTTGCGGGAACTCGACCCCGCGGGAGAGATGCCCGGCGCCGACCTCGACATGGGTGTCTTCGCCGGTCGCGATGCCGCCCTCGAAGAGCGATTCGGCCAGACGCTGCGCGCGCCCGGGGGTGCCCAGGAGGATGAAGGTCTTTCCCGCCGGCTCCTTGAGGTCTTCTCGAAGGTGCTTGAGGTCGCCGCGATACTGGGCGGCCGGCCGGGAGCCGATGTGGATCGAGGGCTCGGCGGGTGCTATCTCGTGAAGCTCGGTTCGTTCGGGTCGCGCCAGATAGCTGCGAACGATGTCCGGGTCCACGAAGGTTTCGAAGGCCCGGGCGGTCTGGGGGTCGTCGGGGTCGAGATCGGCGTGGAGCTTCGTCTTGACGTGCAGCGCCCGCTCCATCTCGGCGAGCACGGCTTCGGGATCGATGACCACGAGCCAGTGCGGCGGCAGGATCTGAGGGATGGCGAGACGCGACCCGCCCTCGGGCACACCGAAGGGCAGGAGGATCACCTGATCGATCTCGTGGCGGCGCCTCTGGGTCGAGGGATCGAACTCGCGGAGACTGTCGATGCGATCGCCGAAGAACTCGATCCGGAGCGGCCAGAGGCGGCCGGGCGGGAAGACGTCGACGATCCCGCCCCGGCGCGCGAACGATCCCGCTTCGACCACCGGGTCCTCCCTCCGGTAGCCGGCGCCGTCCAGGTGTTCGAGCAGCATGTCCACCAGAAGCTCCTCGCCGACGCGCACGGACAGGCGCTTGCGGTCGATGACCTCGGGAGCGGGAACGGAGTGGACGAGGGCGGGGGCCGAGATCAGAACCGCCCGCACCGCGCCATCCTGCAGGGCCAGCGTGGATTGGGTGCGCTCGTGGTCCTCGGGCGTCGGTCCCGCCCCCGCGATCCGGGGTGGCACGTCCGGAAAGGTCGCGAGCGTTCCTTGAGATCCGAGCCACGGGATCAGGGTTTCGGCGTCGCCCGAGAGGCCTTCGAGGTCTTTCTCGTGGGGTGCCACGAACACCACAAGTCGATCGGTGCTCGCGAGAGGAACGAGAAGTCGCGCGAGGCCGAAGAGGCCGGTGACGCGGCTGGTGCGGCCCTCGAAGGTCGCGCGCTTGAGCGCCAGGAACCCGGGTTCCCGGTCCAGGAATGAGGCTGGAGACTTCACTTCGAGGCGATCGTCCCGCCCTCGGCTTTCTGGATCAGCGCGGTGGTCGAGCGATCGGGAACGAGCGTGGCCCGGACCACGCGGCCGCCCCATCCTTCGACTTCCTCGCGCCCCACGATTTCGTCGAGGGCCCAGTCGGCGCCTTTGACCAGCACGTCGGGGCGGATCGCGTTGATGGCGGCGAGCGGGGTGTCCTCGTCGTAGATCACGACATGGTCGACGCACTCGAGGGCGAGCAGGGCTTCGGCCCTCTCGCTCTCGCCGATCACGGGTCGAGCCTCGCCCTTGATGCGTTTCACCGACGCATCCGAGTTGATGCCGACCACGAGGGCGTCGCCCTCGCCCCTTGCCTGTTCGAGAAGACTGATGTGGCCGGCGTGGAGTATGTCGAAGCACCCGTTGGTGAACACCACGCTTCGCCCGAGCGCCCGGTAGCTGGCGCGGTCGTTGTGCAGGGCCTGCAGGGTGTCCGCATGAGTGCGCCGCTCCACGCGCTCCACCGGCCGCAACTCGAGTTCGGGCCGCGCTTCGGGTTCGGCGATCCGGAGCGACTCCGAGAAGGTCCAGGTGTGGCGAGGGCGGTAGACCCCCACGTCCTTCACCCGGCTGCGGACCCGGAAGGAATAGAGCCCCCGGTGGTAGTCGTAGGGGGTTCCGTCGCGGCGGTGCGCGGCGATGTCGAGAATGTAGCTGCCCTCCACCAGGCGGAGGTCCTGGATCTCGAAGGTGAAGTTGAAGGGGCCGGTGACGCTTTTCGCCTTGAACTCCTCGATGTGGGTGTTCGTGCCGTAGACCGCGGTGCCGTCCGCGGTGAAGATGCCGACCCCGAAGACGAAGTCATCGACCGGGCTTCGCGCCTCTCCGCTCACCGCCACCCGAAGGGTGTCCCCGGTCACGAAGACGTGGGCCATGCGGTCGGAGTGGTCCCTCAGGTGAACCTCGTTCAAGACGATCTCGCCGCTTCCCCATCGGCGTTTCTCTTCGGGAGCCTCGCCGCTCACCTTGTCGCTGCCCTCGGCGACCTCGCGAACCTCCTGTTTGCCCAGGAGCTCGTTTTCCTGGCCGGCCACGAAGCTCAGATACGCGTCGACCACCCGCTTCGGGTCGCCCGAGTCCATGGCCTTGCCCTTGCGAAGCCACAGGGCCTCGTCGCACATCTTCTCGACCAGACCGAGGCTGTGGGTCACGATCACGATGGTCTTGCCGCGCCTCCGGAATTCGCCGATCTTCTCGAGACACTTCCGGGTGAAAGCCTCGTCGCCCACCGCGAGCACTTCGTCGATGAGGAGGATATCGGGGTCGACGTGGATGGCGACGGCGAAACCGAGCCGGGCGTACATGCCCGAGGAATACGTCTTCACCGGCGCGTCGATGAAGTCCTTCATCTCCGCGAACTCGACGATTTCGTCGAACCGGCGGTTCACCTCGGCGCGGGTGAGTCCCAGCATGATCCCGTTGATGGCGACGTTCTCGCGGCCGCTGATCTCGGGATGGAACCCCGCGCCCAGTTCGATGAGCGCGGAAACGCGGCCCGACACGTCGAGGGCGCCGCTCGAGGGCTTGGTGATACCGGAGAGGAGTTTGAGGGTGGTCGACTTCCCCGAACCGTTCTCGCCGAGGATGCCATAGGTGCAGCCGCGCGGGATGTCGAAGGAAACGTGATCGAGGGCGGTGAAGAGCTCGCTCGGCTTCAGGTCCCGGATCAGGGATCCCGAGACGATGGCGCTCTTGAGGGTCGTGAACTGGTTCTTGTGGAGATACTTCCGATAGACCTTGGTGAGGCCGCGGGCGGAAATGGCCACACCCTCGCCGGTGCGCGCAGGAAGGCCGTTCATAGCTCCTCGGCCAGCGCGTCGCGAAGACGGTCGAACAGGAAGCAGCCAAAGGCGAAGACCGCTAGCGCGACGAGTGCGGCGGCGCCCAGGCCGGTCCAGTGATCGAAACGGCCCTCGAAGAGCATTTGCTGGTAGCTCACCATGATGTGACTCATGGGATTGAGGCGAAGCAGGGTCTTGAAGGGCCCGTCGATGGAGCCGTACATGTAGAGGATCGGAGAGCCGAAGAACCACAGCCGGAACAGATGCCCGACGATGTTGCTCAGATCGCGGAAGTGAACGGTGAGCGCGGACAGGGCGAGGGCGAGGCCCATGGCCATCACGAACTGGACCAGGAGCGGCAGGGGAAAGAGAAGGGCGGAGGGGGAGAGCCGGTGATTCCAGACCACGAAGAAGAGCAGGATGGGCAGGGACAGGATGAAATTGAAGAGGTTGGTGATGACGGCGACCGTGGGCAGGATCTCGGGCGGGAAGAGGACCTTCTTCAACAACCCTCCGCTGCTCACCAGAACCGAGGAGGCCTCGAGGACCGCGGCCTCGAAGAAGGTCCAGGGGAGGATGCCGCAGGCGAAGAAGAGGAGATAGGGCTCCATCTCCTTCGCCCTCTGGCCGGGCAGCATGTATCCGAAGACCAGGCCGTAGGTGAGGAGATTCAGCAGCGGATTGATGAAGCTCCAGACAAACCCCAGGACGCTTCCCCGGTAGCGCGCTTTGAGCTCACGCGAGACAAGGCTCTCGATGAGGGCCCTGTAACGGAAGAGCGTGCGAATCTGGGCGAGGATCTGCGGCCTCGCGCTCAGGCGCCCTTGTTGTGGGAGGCCGCGGAAAGCCGAGCGACCGCTTTCACGTAGTCGGCCTGCGCCTCTTTGAAGCCCTCTTCGTCCTTCACCATCTTCATGCGCTCGGCCGCGCGGACCCTCGCCTTTTCGGCCCGCGCCACGTCGATCTCCGCGGCGCGCTCGCCGCCCTCGGCCAGGATGTGGACGCGGTCGGGCAGCACCTCGCAGAAACCGAACATGCAGGCGATGTGCCCGACCTCGGCGCCCTGACGGTAGATGATCTCGCCCGCGCCCAGTGTGGTCAGCATCGGGATATGACCGGGAAGGACGCCGAACGATCCTTCCGAGCCTGGAGCCTGAACGGAGTCGACCTCGTCGCGCATCAGCAGCCCGTCCGGGGTGACGACTTCGAGGGTCAGCTTGGTGGGGAGGCGGGAATCGGCCATGGCGTTCGTCCCTTAGGCCGCCATCTTCTTGGCCTGCTCGAGCACGTCCTCGATCGCGCCGGCCATGAAGAAGGCCTGCTCGGGCAGGTGATCGACCTCGCCGTTGACGATGGTCTTGAAGCTGCGAACGTTGTCTTCGAGGGAAACGTACTTGCCCGGGATGCCGGTGAACTGCTCGCCCACGTGGAAGGGCTGGGAGAGGAACTTCTGGATCTTTCGCGCGCGGCCGACGATCACGCGATCGTCTTCCGAGAGCTCGTCGATGCCGAGGATGGCGATGATGTCCTGAAGGTCCTTGTAGCGCTGAAGGATCTGCTTCACCGCGAGAGCGGTCGAGTAGTGGTCCTTGCCGAGGATGCGCGGGTCGAGGATGCGCGACGAAGAGGCGAGGGGATCGACGGCCGGGTAGATGCCGAGCTGGGCGATCTGGCGGGACAGGTTCGTGGTGGCGTCGAGGTGGGCGAACGCGGTGGCGGGGGCGGGGTCGGTGTAGTCGTCGGCGGGCACGTAGATCGCCTGAATCGAGGTGATCGAGCCCTTCTTGGTCGAGGTGATGCGCTCCTGCAGCACGCCCATTTCCGTCTGCAGGGTCGGCTGATAGCCGACCGCGGAGGGCATGCGGCCGAGGAGGGCCGAGACTTCGGAGCCGGCCTGGGTGAAGCGGAAGATATTGTCGACGAAGAGAAGGACGTCCTTGCCTTCCTCATCGCGGAAGTACTCGGCGGCGGTGAGGCCGGTCAAGGCGACGCGCAGACGCGCCCCGGGCGGCTCGGTCATCTGGCCGTAGATGAGGGCGGCCTTGCTCTTCTCGAAGTTCTTGACATCGAGAACGCCCGATTCCTGGAACTCGAGCCAGAGGTCGTTGCCTTCGCGGGTGCGCTCGCCCACGCCCGCGAACACGGAGACGCCGCCGTGCTTCTTCGCGAGGTTGTAGATGAGTTCCTGGATGATGACGGTCTTGCCGACGCCGGCGCCGCCGAACAGGCCGATCTTGCCGCCGCGGAGGTAGGGCTCGATGAGGTCGATGACCTTGATCCCGGTCTCGAACATCTCGAGCTTGGTGGACTGTTCGTCGAAGGCGGGGGCGGGGCGGTGGATGGGATACTTCTTGTCGCACTTCACCGGTCCGAACTCGTCGACCGGCTCGCCGAGGACATTCATCACGCGGCCGAGAGTGCCCGGGCCCACCGGAACCATGATCGCGGCCCCCGTGTCCACCGCCTTCATGCCGCGAACCATGCCGTCCGTGGGCTGCATGGCCACGCAGCGAACCCGGTCTTCGCCGAGGTGCTGCTCGACCTCGACCACCACGCGAAGGCTGCCGCCTTCGATGTTGACCGCGTTGTAGATCGCGGGGACGCCCTTCGGGAACTCGATGTCCACCACGGGACCGATCACCTGAATGACTCGACCGATGTTCTCTGACGCCATTGGTTCTTTCCGTTCGTTCTTTCGCTTGGTGGGGGTTCGGTTGCTGGGGTTCTCTGGGTACGCCTAGGCGGCGGAGCCCGAGACCACTTCGATGATTTCCTTGGTGATCGCGGCCTGGCGCACCTTGTTCATGTAGAGGGTCAGGCTGTCGATGGTCTGGTTGGCGTTGCGGGTGGCCGCATCCATGGCCGCCATCCGGGCGCCGTGCTCGGCCGCGTTGGATTCGAGCATGGCCTGCCACACCGTGGTCTCCACGACCTTGGGAAGGAGCTTCTCGAAGATCTCCTTGGGCCCCGGCTCGTACAGGTGCTCCTGCGCGCTCTTTCTCTCTTCGAGGGCCTGAAGGGGCAGGAGTCTCTCGATCACGATGCGCTGCTGGACGATGCTCTTGAATTCGTTGAAGAGGAGGAACACCTCTTCCACCTCGCGGTCGAGAAACGCCTTGATCGCGGACTGGGCGATTTCCTGGGCCTTGGAGAACTTGAGGGCCTGAAAGGCGCCGATGTACTCCTTGCGGATGGTGGCCCGACGCCTGAGGAAATCGCGGCCTTTCCGGCCCACCGCGTCGATCAGGACATCGCGGTCGGTGTCGGCGAGGTAGCGCTGGGCCACGCGCAGCAGGGACGAGTTGAAGGCGCCGCACAGACCCTTGTCGGCGGTGACCACGATGACCAGGGCCTTGCCGTCCTTCGAGGCGGCGCGGAAGAGGGGATGGTTTTCCTCGCCTTCGGTGCTCCCCGCCACGTCCTTGAGGACCTGGGCCATGGTTCGCGCGTACGGTCGCGCCGCGAACATGGACTCCTGCGCCCGGCGGAGCTTCGCCGCCGAGACCATCTTGAGGGCCTTGGTGATCTGCTGCGTGTTCTTGACGCTGCGGATCCGTCTGCGGATGTCTATGAGCGCTGGCATGCTCTGCTCGGCTTTCTCGTGGCTCGACCCAAAGAGCTAGGCCGTGGCCTTGAAGAGGTCGGCGAACTCCGCGAGAGCCGCCTTCACCTTCTCGGTGATTTCCTTGGTGAGCTCCTTCTTCTCCGCGATCTCCTTGAGGAGGCCGGGATGGCGGGCGTCGAGGTGGGCGTGGAGTTCCCTCTCGTAGCGCCGGACATCGCCCACCGCGTAAGCGTCGAGGAACCCGTTGATGCCCGCGTACATGCCGATCACCTGTTTTTCCATGGCGACCGGCGCGTACTGGTCCTGTTTCAGGAACTCGGTCATGCGCTGGCCTCGGGCGAGGGTGGTCTGCGTGCTCTTGTCGAGGTCGCCCGCGAACATCGCGAACGCCGCGAGCTCGCGGTACTGGGCGAGGTCGAGGCGAAGGCGGCCCGCGACCGTCTTCATGGCCTTGACCTGGGCCGAGCCGCCGACGCGGGAGACCGAGTTGCCCACGTTGATCGCGGGCCGGATGCCGGAGTTGAAGAGGTCGGCCTCGAGGAAGATCTGGCCGTCGGTGATGGAAATGACGTTCGTCGGGATGTAGGCCGAGATGTCGCCGGCCTGGGTCTCGATGATCGGAATGGCGGTGAGGCTTCCGCCGCCCTTCTTGTTGGAGAGCTTGGACGCGCGCTCCAGCAGGCGGCTGTGAAGGTAGAAGACGTCGCCCGGATACGCCTCGCGGCCGGGCGGACGGCGCAGGATCAGCGAGATCTCGCGGTAAGCCGCGGCGTGCTTGGAGAGGTCGTCGTAGATGCACAGGGCGTGCTGGCCGTTGTCGCGGAAGTACTCGCCCATGGCCGTGCCGGAATAGGGGGCGATGTAGAGGAAGGGGGCGGGGTCGGAGGCGGTCGCGGCCACCACGATGGTGTGGTCCATGGCCCCGAAGTCCTCGAGCGTCTTCACGACCTGCGCGACGGTCGAGCGCTTCTGCCCGATGGCCACGTAGATGCAGATGACGCCTTTCCCCTTCTGGTTGATGATCGTATCGACCGCCACCGCGGTCTTTCCGGTCTGCCGGTCTCCGATCACGAGCTCGCGCTGACCGCGGCCGATGTTGACCATCGAGTCGATGGCCTTGATTCCGGTCTCGAGGGGTTCGCGGACGGGCTGCCGGTCGACCACACCGGGGGCAATGACTTCGACCTCGCCGAACTTCTTGGTGGGAATGGCGCCCTTGCCGTCGATCGGTTCGCCGATGGCGTTCACCACCCGGCCCACGAGTTCGGGACCGATGGGAATGGACATGATTCGCGCGGTGCGACGAACCTCGTCGCCCTCGCGAATGAGGGTGTAGTCGCCGAGGAGGATCGCGCCGACCGAGTCCTCTTCGAGGTTGAGCGCCATCCCGCGAACCCCGTGCGGGAGGTCGAGCAGTTCGCCGGCCATGCAGTTCGTGAGGCCGTGGATCCTGGCGATGCCGTCACCGACCGAGAGGACGGTTCCGATCTCCGCGGTGTCCGTGCCCGCGGAGAACCCGGCGAGTTGCTGCTTTAGAACTTTGGTGATTTCTTCGGCTCGAATTTCCATGGGCGCTTTTCGATATTCCTGGTTTTCGTTTGGGGGAGGCGTCTGGGCGGTCCTTGGGGTCCGTGGTGTTCGCTGAACCTACAGAAGGTGCTCTCGCAAGGCGTGGAGACGGCCCTTGACCGAGCCGTCGAACAGATGGCCGTCAATCTCGACCTTGAGACCGCCGACGAGGGCGGGGTCGGTCGACATCTCCATCTCTACTGAACCCGAAACCGCGGTCTCGAGGGCCTTCC
>DAORUA010000011.1:0-10477 GCA_035432945.1 Vicinamibacteria bacterium
ACTTGCATGCCCTGGGCCGGGTCGGGTAGAAAACCAACCCATGAATGCGATCGTCAATGCGAACAAGGCGTTATGGGAAAAGGGCGATTTCACCAGGGTCGCCTCGTTCATGCGCGAGTCCGGAGAGGCTGTAGCCGGATCCCTCGGGGTCCCTCCAGCGTTCCGCGTGCTCGATCTCGGCTGCGGGGATGGGACGACGGCTCTGCCGCTCGCCCGACTCGGGGCCGAGGTGGTCGGTATCGACATCGCCCGGAATCTCGTGGCGGCCGGGAACGAGCGGGCCAGGGGAGCCGGGCTCTCCCGCCTGAGGTTCGAGGAGGGAGACGCCTGCAAGCTCGAAGGGGTCCCCGACCGGTCGTTCGACCTCACGCTTTCGATGTTCGGCGCGATGTTCGCCCCGAAGCCCTGCGAGGTCGCTGAGGAGATGGTGCGGGTGACCAGGCCGGGCGGCCGCGTGGTCATGGGTAACTGGATCCCGAACGATCCGACCTCGTTCGTGTCGCAGCTGCTCAAGATCAGTTCCGCCTTCACGCCGCCGCCGCCCGAGGGCTTCGTGAGCCCCATGACCTGGGGAGTGGAGAGTCACATCGTCGAGCGCTTCGGTCAGGCGGGCGTGGCCAAGGAGCGGATCTCCATGGTGAAGGACCGGTTCACGTTCTCGTCGCCGAACCGCGGCCCCGCGGATTTCATCGAGTGCTTCAGGAAGTTCTACGGCCCGACCATGAACGCGTTCGATGCCGCGGAGAAGAACGGGAGAACCGAAGAGCTCCATGGCCAGCTCCTGGAGCTCGCGCATTCGGAGAACACGCACGCGAACGGGGGCACGTCGATCGCCGCCACCTTCATGAGGGTGACGGTCAACCTCTGATCGCGAGAGCAGGGGTCTGTCGAAGCCCGTGACCCCAACCGGAAGGCAGCCGACCCCGCCGCGAGCCGACGGTTAGGGGCTACAATCCTTCAAAGCTTCGGACCGTTCAAGTTGACCGGTCCGATCCAGAGATGGATGGTCCGTCATGACCCTAACTCTGGGGTCCTATCTGGGGCCCTACGAAATCACCGCGATCATCGGATCCGGGGGCATGGGGGAGGTCTATCGAGCGCGCGACCACCGGCTGGGCCGTGACATCGCGATCAAGGTGGTGTCGGAGGCTACCTCCGGCGACCCGGTGATGCTCTCGCGGTTCACCCAGGAGGCCCACGCGGTGGCGGCCCTCAACCATCCGCACATCGTGACCATCTACTCCACCGAGGAAGCGAGCGGCGTGCGCTTCATGACCATGGAGCTGATCGAGGGACGCACCCTCGCCCGCATGATCCCGGACGGCGGCCTGTCCCCGGCGCAGTTCTTCGACGTGTCTATCGCCATCGCCGACGCCCTGGCCGCCGCCCACCAGAAGCACATCACCCACCGCGATCTCACTCCCGCCAATGTCATGGTCACGGGCCAGGGCCTGGTGAAGGTTCTCGACTTCGGACTGGCCCGCGGGGGCGAGGAAGCTCCGGACCCCGTCGGCATCGAGGAACAGGCCACGCGGCCCAGGCTCACCGGCGCCGGCACCATCCTGGGCACGATGCCGTACATGTCTCCGGAGCAGATCGAGGCGAAGCCCCTGGACCAGCGGACCGACATCTTCTCCTTCGGCGTCGTCATGTATGAGATGGCGACGGGCATGCGTCCGTTCCGGGCCCACACCAAGCCGGGGCTCACCGCCTCGATCATGAGAGATCATCCGAGACCGGTGGCGGAGTTGCGCCGCGACCTCCCGGCCGACGTGTCACGGCTCATCGCCCGGTGCCTCGAGAAGGATCCCCGCGACCGGGTGCAGACCGCGCACGAGATCCTGCTCGAACTCAGGTCGGTGCGCCGCATCTGGGAATCGGGAGCCACGGCCCCCACGCCGGGGCGGAGACCGGGCTCGCGCTGGCCCTGGGCCGCGGCATTGGTGCTCCTTGGCGGCCTCGCCCTCCTCGGTCTGCGCGGCCAGCGGCCGGCGGGACCGAGCCCCACCACCGCGGCCGTGGTGCCGCTCATCGTAGTGCTGCCCATCGAGAACGTCACCAGGGACCCGACGGACGAAGTGCTCGCCGACGGCCTCCTCGATACCGTGACCAACAGCCTGACCCAGCTCGAGCGATTCCCGCGAACCCTCAGGGTCGTTCCCGCGAACGAGGTCCGAAGGGAGAGGGTGCTCACCGCCAGGGAGGCGCGTCGGACCTTCGGCGCATTCCTGGCCATCACCGGCTCGATCCAGCGCCTCCCCTCGGCCGCGGGGCTGGGCCGGCTCACCTTGAACCTCATCGACGCGGGCGCGACGCAGGCGTTTCAAGTCGCGTCCCAGACCATCGATCTCACCAGCGCCGCGGTCAGTCAGCAGGCGGTGATGGGAGCGGTCGCCTCGCTGCTCGCGACCCAGGTACAGCTCCCGCCCGAAGCCCGCCGGGCGATGGCGGCGGGCGGATCGGAGATCGCGAACGCCTATGTTCAGTTCAACCTCGGTCGCGGTTACCTGGCCCGGTTCGATCGTCCCGAGAACATCGACCGGGCGATCGAATCGTTGACCGGAGCGGTGACCAGCGATCCTCGCTACGCGCTCGCCCACGCCGCGCTCGGTGAGGCGTGCTACCGGAAGTACCAGGTCACGCTGCAGGCGACCTGGCTCGATCGAGCCGTGGAGCACGCCGAGAGGGCGCTCGCCATCGACAACCGCCTGCCTTCCGTGCACATCACCCTGGCTCAACTCGCGCGCGGGCGGGGTCGTTTCGAACAGGCGCTGACCTTCGCGCAGACCGCGGTGGAGCTCGACCCGCTCAGCAGCGACGGCTACCGCGAGCTGGCGGGCGCCTCCGAGAAACTCAACCGGGACGCCGATGCCGAGGCCGCCTACAGGACGGCAGTCAGGGCTCGAAACAATGACTGGCTGGCCTACAACATGCTGGGAAGCTTCCTCTACAACCGGGGGCGCCACGCCGAGGCAAGAGCGGCATTCGAACGCGAGATGGAACTGGCGCCCGACAACATCAAGGCTCTCAACAACCTCGGCGCCACCTACTCCGCCCTCCAGAGGAGGGAAGACGCCGCCGCCCTCTGGACTCGTTCCATGGAGATCCGCCCCAACAGCACCGCGGCCTCGAACCTCGGCTCGTATTACTACTCTCTCGGTCGCTATGCCGACGCCGCCCGTCAATACGAGCAGGCGGTCGCCATCCCTCCGGCCAGCTTTCTGGTGTGGGGCAATCTCGCGGCCGCTTTGTACTGGTCCCCGGGAGAGCGGTCCAAGGCTGCACCAGCGTACGAGAAGTCGATCGAACTCGCCGAAGCGTCCCGCCGCGTCAACCCGCGACAGGTTCAGGTCCTGGCCAGCCTCGCCGATTCGTACTCGGTCCTCAGGCAGCGCTCGAAGGCGCGGGAGGCTATCGCGGCGGTCGAGCGCCTGGAGGCCAGGGACGCGAGAACACTGTTCACGGTGGCGAGCGCCCTGGAGCAGCTGGGTGATCGCGACGAGGCGCTGCGCTGGATGAGCAAGGCCGTCGCCGCCGGCTACGACCGGGCGGACATCGACCGCTCGCCCTGGCTTGAAGCGTTGAGAGAAGACAAGCGTTTCGTCGAGATCCTGAGGAAAGAGAAACCCCAAACCAACAACTGATGAGGAGTCCCCATGGCCAAGTCAATGCCCCCCCACCTGACCCGAGCAGCCGCCCCACCGATCCCCGCGCGAGTAGTCCGGATGGCGGTCTTCAAGAAGCCCAATGGCGGCTTCTTTGTCGAGCCCCCCGTGGCGCTTGTGGGGCGAGGCGAGCAACTCAGAATCATCAACACGACCCGGCAAACCGTCACCATCGGAACCGGGAGGGGACATCCCCTCCATGGCCTTTGCCCTCCCATCCCCCCCGGGCGTTCAGGCTTGTTCACGATTCCTCACACCGCCACTCGCTGGAGACAGATCCCGTACCCGCTGTCGTGCGGCGGCACCCCGGCGTTCGCCAACTCCGACCCCGTGATCATCATCGACAATCCGTAGTCCATCGATGCGCGGCTCGCGCGAACGGGGCCGGGCTATGGGGTGGCGCCGACTGGAGGCGAACGGCGCGGAATGAGAAGGACGAGAAGCCCCGCGCCCAGCATGGCGCCCGAGAGCACGAACAGTCCGGCAGCGTAACCCCCCGTCCAGTCCTTCAGCCATCCGACCGCGTACGGCCCAAGGTAGCCGCCCAGGTTGCCTACGGAATTGATCAGGGCGATCCCGCCCGCGGCGGCGGTGCCTGACAACATCACCGTGGGCAGGGTCCAGAAGACGGGCAGCGCGGCGTAGATGCCCACCGCACCGCAGGTGAGCGCAATCAGGCTCACATAGGGATCGGTCGCGGTGGCGCTCACGAGAAACCCGGCGGCTCCGAGGGCAGCCGGCGCGCAGACGTGCCCTACCCGCTCGCCCGTGGTGTCGGAGTGACGCCCCCAGGCGACCATGGCGATCGCGGCCGCGAGATACGGGATGGCGGAGATGAGGCCCACCTGCACGTTGGTCAGGTGGCCGAGCGACTTGATGATCTGCGGCGCCCAGAATCCAAACCCGTACAGGCCCAGGACGAGCCCGAAGTAGATGGAGGCGAACAACCAGACCCGCGCGCTCGCGAGACCGTCCATCAGGCGGGTCGGCGCGGGTTCATCGCGGGCCACCAGGGCTTCGAGACATCGTCGCTCGCCCTCGCTCAGCCATGGCGCCGATGCCGGCCGGTCGGGCAGCATCCGCAGCACGACGAAGCCGAGCGCCACCGCGGGCAGACCCTCGACCACGAACATGGTCTGCCAGCCGGCGAGACCGAAGAGCGAGGTGCCGAGGAGTGCCGTGGAGACCGGGCCGCCGATCGCGCTCGCCACCGGCACCGCGAGCATGAAGGACCCGATGATCCGGCCGCGCTCGGGCCCGGGGAACCAGTAGGTCAGGTACAGGATCATGCCGGGAAAGAAACCCGCCTCCGCCACTCCCAGCAGGAACCGGCCGATCAGGAAGGTCGTAGGCCCCTGGACCCAGGCCATCCCCATGGCCACCAGACCCCAGGTCACGAGGATCCGGGCGATCCAGGCCCGCGCGCCGACCCGGTGAAGGATGAGATTGCTCGGCACCTCGAAGAGGAAGTAGCCGATGAAGAAGATGCCCGCGCCGAGGCCGAAAGCGCTCGCGGAGAGGCCGATGTCCGCGTTCATGGTGAGGGCCGCGTAGCTCACGTTCACGCGATCGAGAAACGAGACCACGTACAGGAGGCCCATCAGCGGAATCAGATGCCGCGCCGCCTTGGCGACCACCGCCTGCTCTTCAGAAGTTAGCGCGCTCCGACGGGCGCGAGGCGCCTCGGTCATCGAGAGCTCTTGCCGACGGTCATGTTTCTTCCTTCACGGGCGCGAGCACGCTACCCCAGCCACGATCGCGCGCCAACACGCCGGCTCCGTCTCCGGGAGGGCGGTGCGGCGAGGACGCGCAGCCTCTAGACTGCCGGGTGTGATCGGATCTCGACGGGATCGTCATGGCTGAAACTCGCGGAACGGACAAATCCCCCAGCACCGGCGCCCTCAAGCCCGAAGCGAGGGCCGCTCAGGACCGGCTTTACGAATCGAATCCCCGGTACGACACCGTCATCATCGGCACGGGGATGGCGGCACTCACCGTGAGCGCGCTCCTTGCCGAAAGCGGCCAGCGCGTCTGCATGCTGGAGGCGCACGACGTGCCCGGCGGCTACGTCCATACCTTCCGCTACGGGGACTTCTCATTTTGCGCCCAGATTCATTACATCTGGGGCTGCGGGAAAGGGGATCGGGTCTGGCGTTTCCTCAAGAAGCTGAATCTGCACCGGGACATTTCCTTCGAAGCCCTGGATCCCGATGGCTACGATCACGTGATCCTGCCGGATGGCAAGCGGGTCGCCATTCCCTGCGGTTACGACCGGCTGGCCGCGAACATCGACGCCGCCTACCCGGGCCAGGGAGCGCGGGTAAAGGCGTTCACGAACATCCTCGAGCGCCTGACCGCGGAGCTGGGTCAGCTGCCCGACAAGATCCGCTGGTGGCAGTACCCTGCCATGGGCTGGCGCTTCCTGACCCTGCTCCGCTACCAGCACAAGACCCTGCAGCAGGTATTCGACGAATGCGCGCTCAGTCGCGAGGCCCAGGCCGTCCTGATCGCGAACGCCGGCAACTTCATGTGCCCGCCGAAGGACCTCTCGATCCTCGCCTACAACGGCTTGTTCTCGGGCTACAACCGGGGTGCCTACTACCCGCGGAAACACTTCAAGCATCTGGTCGGGCGCCTGGTCGAGTTCATCACCTCCCACGACGGCTGCCACGTCTACTACGAGCAGGAAGTTGTTTCATTCGCCGCGAGCAGCGACCGCATCGAGTCCGTGCAAACCCGCGATGGGAAGGTGTTCGGGGCGCCGACCATCATCTGCAACGCTGACCCTCAGAAGATGTCGCAGGTGATCGGTCTGGAGAAGTTCCCACCCGAGTACCACAAGCCCCTGAAGTACGAGTACTCACAGACCGCACTCACCGTCTACCTCGGCCTCAAGGGGATCGACCTGAGGGAGCACGGCTTCGGCCGGCACAACACCTGGCATCTCGAGCAGTGGGACATGAACGAGACCTGGGAACAGGAGATGCGCCAGGACTGGAGCCGCCCCTGGGTCTTCATGGCCACGCCCTCGCTCCACACGACCGAGCCGGGCACCTGTCCCCCGGGCGGTCAGATCCTGGAACTCGCGACCACCGCGAACTACGACTACTTCCGTGAGCTTCGCGACCATGACATCCGGGCCTATCGCCGCCAGAAGAAGGAGGTCGAGGACAGGATGATCGACATCGTGGAGCAGCATCACGTTCCCAACCTGCGCAAGCACATCGCGCTGCACGTGGCGGGGTCGCCCACCACCAACGAGGATTTCTGCTGGGCGCCCCGCGGGCACGCCTACGGCCAGCACCTCACTCCTGGAAACATGGGCCTCGGCCGCCTGAAGGCGAAGACACCGTGGAAGAACTTCCACTGGTGCAATGCGGCGAGCGGCTACCCGGGCGTCAACGGAACCATCGGCACGGGGATGGAGCTCTACATGCGGCTCACCGGCGATCGCTTCTGGAACCCGCGGGACACGCCGGATACCGCAACCCTGCACCGTCAGCTCATGGGACGCTAAGCGAGACTCCGAAGCAACTGCTTCGCCGCCTTCTGCCCGCTGCGGCTCGCCCCTTCGATCCACGGCGCGTTCATGTAGTCGCCGCACAGGTAGAGGCCCTTGCTGCCTTGCCCGTCGCGCAGGAACGCCTTGACCCGCGCGATCTGTCCGCAGTCGTACTTCGGGATGGCCTCGGGCCAGCGCTGCAGGTCGTAGGGCTGCACGCGGTCGGCCACCCCCCGCAGGCTCGCGCTCAGACCGAGCAGCTCGCCCCTCACGACCTCGAAGATCCGCGCGTCGTCTTCGCCCAGGAGCCTCAGGGCCGCCTCCTCGTGCAGACCGACGTTCACCAGCGACGTCCCCTCGTGGGTCGTGTGCTCGCCCTTCAGCGACTCGTTCGTGAACTCCGAGATGATGCGGTTCTCCACCCAGGGAACGTAGAAGCAGTGAGTGCGCCCGAGTGCCTCCATGGGTGCGCGAAACGAGACGTTGATGGTGGAGGCGTAGCGGGTTTGCGCCAGCAGCGCGCGATGGGGCTCCGGGCCGCCCTTCAGCATCTCCAGTCCGGCCAGCGGTGTGGCCGCCATCACCACGCGGTCGAAGGCCGGGCTCCCGGCGGCCGTCACCACCCTCCAGGAGCCGCCCCGGGGCTCGAGGGCGAGTACGGGACAACCGCGGTGAACCGTCATCCTGGCCGCGAGGGCCTCCGGGATCGCCCTCATGTCGCCCACCGCGTGCATCACGCTGAAGTCGAAGGCGGGGTCCGCCATCATGCTGAAGAGGGAGAGGAATGCCGCCGCGCTGGTGTCGGTCGACCGCGAGAACATCATGCAGGAGTTGAACGAGTCCAGGATGTAGTCGGCAAACTCCTGGCCCGCTTCGCGAACCGCGTAGCTGTAGGCGTCCTCCCGGTTGAGGTCTTCGGAAGCGATACCGAGGTCGAAGAAGTCGAGGTGCGCGTGCGCGGTGCGCACCTTGACCGCGAAGGCCAGGAACCGGAAACGGCTGAGGAGATTCAGGCCGTCCATGCGGAAGATGTCGCGGATCGACGTGAAGTTCATCAGGTGGAACACGCCGTCGCGGTAGACGCGGTGGGCCACCGGGCTCGCGCGGTGAAGCTCCACTCCCATCTCGTCGGCCAGCGCGTTGACGCCCCGGTAGGCGCGGATCAGGAAGTTCGCGCCCACGTCGAAAGCGAGGCCATCCTTCGTGCGCGTGTTCATGCGCCCGCCAACCGTGGGGTCGCGCTCGAACATCTCGACGTCCACGCCCGCCTTGTGCAATTCGAAGGCGCAGGTCAAGCCCGCTATGCCCGCCCCGATCACCGCGACCCTCATGACAGGAGCTTTTAGCAGAACGGGGGAAGTCCTGCGGGCCGCCCCATCGCGTCGGGAAAAAGCCCCTGGACTGCCGGGACTCATGACCGTCTCGCCGGGCACACGGCTCGGGTCCTACGAAATCACCAACGCCATCGGTGCGGGTGGAATGGGAGAAGTGAGTCGCTGAGCCTCACACCCGGCACGCCGAGGTCAAGGTGAGGTAAAAGGTGGAGTCACCCTTGGCCCAAGAGGAGAAACGCATGAAGGCCGCAGAGCGCTTGAACTGGCTGCAGACGGAGATCGACGTTCTGGTCGGCCGCTATCAGAACGATTCCCGGGACTACAAGAGGCAGGCCTTCCGCCTCCGGATCGTTTCGGTGTTCCTGGCCGCCATCGTTACCGTCCTGCTCGGCCTCAAGCTGAAGGACGAGGCTCTGACTGCGGCGTTCAGCAATGGCGCCCTCGTGCTGAGCGCGGCCATCACGGTGCTGAGCGCCTACGAGGCGTTCTTCGACCCGCGGGCTCTGTGGGTCCGGGAAACCGTCACTTTCGCCCGCCTCAAGGACCTGCAGCGCGATCTTCGCTTCTGGGCCGCGGGACGGGACATGGACACGGTGGATCCCGCCGAGGTGGAGAAGTTCAAGCTGAGGCTCGATTCCGTTCTCGAAGACACGCTCAAGTACTGGATGAAGATCAAGGGGGCGCCCGACCTTGAAAAGCACCTGGAAGCCAAGGCGGAACTGGGGCAGAAGAAGTCCTGAGGGGCGGCGAGGCGCCCTCGGCGCCACGGCCTGCATGCCGCCCGAGCAGGTCCCGCAGGCGGCGGGGTCAGGGCCGGTCGGCCCGCCGGGCGAGCCCCGAACAGAGCAGGTTCCCGACCACTTTCAGCATTCCTTCATCGCGCACGACGAAGTTCCTGCCGTCGATGGCGTACTCGCACACCTGGGGCTGGGTGGGGCGTTCGCTCATCGCGTACAGGTCCTTGGCGCTGTCCTCCGCGATGTCCCCCACGTACTTCGCGGGATTCGCGATGAGCGCTTTGCAGGTGTCGCTCGGAAACATGCTCTTCACGGTGACGCTCGCCGCCGTGCCCCTGACCCCGACGTAACACTCGCCGCCGCCGCATCCGGATAGAGCCAGCGGCGCCATCAGCGCCAGGGCACGCAGGGAGATCTTCATAGGGAATCGCTCATCGCCCCGAAACAATACCAGCGGTTCCCTTATGCTCCGCGGATCCGCTCGTTCGCCGGCCCGATGACACGGGCGGTTTCAAACGCCGCCGAAGGAGAGCCATGAAAGCCCGATTCCCGTCCGCCGTCCTCGCCGTCTTGTTCCTGGGCGGCCTCTCCGGGATCGCCGGCGCCCAGCCCGCAGCGCCGCCGAAGATCGATCCCCTCCGCTTCACCGAGGAGATCGAGGCCTTCGAGAAGGAGGACAAGGCGACTCCCCCTCCGAAGGACGCCATCCTGGTCACCGGCGCCTCGAGCATCCGCCGCTGGCACCCCACGATCAAGGAAGACCTCGCGCCCCTCACCATCATCCCCCGCGGTTTCGGCGGCAGCACCATGGAGGACGCGCTCTACTGGCTCGACCGCGTGGCCCTCGTCTACAAACCCCGCGCGATCGTGCTCTACGAGGGCGACAACGACACCGGCCGATTCAGGGTGCCGCCCGCGAAGATCGCCGAACAGTTCGGGCACATCGTCAAGAGGATCCACGCGGCCCTTCCGAAAGCCCGCATCTACGTCATCGGCATCAAGCCGAGCGTGTCGCGCTGGGATGTCTGGCCGGTCTCGGTCGAGGCCAACAAGCTGCTGAAGGCGATCGCCGACAAGGACGACCTGGTCGATTACATCGACGTCGCCACCCCCATGTTGCAGCCCGACGGCAAGGTCATGACCGACATCTTCGTGGAGGACAACCTCCACCTCAACCCGAAGGGCTACAAGATCTGGTCCGCGGCGGTGCGCGCGGTGCTCGTCCCCGCCGAGCAGAAG
>DAORUA010000011.1:10577-26269 GCA_035432945.1 Vicinamibacteria bacterium
ACCGCGTGCTTCTGGGTGCCGATGCCTTCGAGGGTGCAGACCGCGTTGTCGCCCGCCCGCATCCAGCGGGGCTCGGCGCGCTCGATGTTCGTCCCCGCGGGGCTGCCGGCGGAAATGAGGTCGCCCGGGCTCAAGGTCAGGTTGTTCGAGGAGAAGTGCAACAGTTCGAAGAAATTGTGAGTCATGCGGCTGGTGTTGGAGTCCTGCATGACCTGGCCGTTCAGGGTGAAGGTCTGGCGCACGTTGTGCGGATCGGCCACGAACTCCTTTGGAACGATGAACGGGCCGATGGGCCCGAAGGTGTCGTGGTTCTTCCCCACCAGCCAGTCGGGGCCGCCCATCTTGGAGTCGCCGCGCCCGCCGCGGTCGGAGACGTCGATCTGGATCGTGTACCCGAAGATGTGGTCGAGGGCGCGGTCGATGGGCACGTGATCCGCGGTCTTACCGATGACCACGTCGAGTTCGCACTCGAAGTCGATCCGGTCGCGCCCGCGGGGCATGCGGATGGGGTCGAACGCGCCGATCACCGTGGTCGGCGATTTCAAAAAGAGGTACGGGTTGTCGCGGGTGTCGTCGGCTCTGCGCTCCCACAACCCCGGGGCGGAGACCGACGGACGGGGCGGCGGCGCGGCCGCCTGGCCGGCCCGCCGCGCCTGGGCCTCGATGCCCTGGGCGTGCTCGGTGTAGTTGGCGCCGGCGTTCAGGATGATGGAAGGCCGGACCGGAGGCAGGGTGTCGAGAGCACTCAGCTCGAGCACGTAGGCCGGAGGGTTGGCGGCGCGCGCGGCCTCCGTCGCCAGGGCGGAGAGCCTCGGCTTCAATTCCTCGTAGCGGTTGATCAGTTCGATCATGTCGCCGGGCATGGTGAGCTTCTTCGCGGAAGCGGTTCGGCCCTCGTAGGCCGCGTTGGCTTTCGCGAGATCCATGACCCGGATATCTCGGAGCACGACGCCCACGAAGGTCCGTCCCTGTTGCCTGAAGGTCCCGAGCTTGTAGGGCTCGGAGGCGCCGGTTTGGGCGGACGCCGTCTGAGTTGCGCCCGAGAACGCGAGGGCCAGCACCAGGGTCAGTGAGATCGGACGCATGAGTCATTCCTCCGGGGCTCGATCCAGACCTGGAAGCGAGTGCCGAAATTGTAACCCCGCGTACGCCGGTGGGAATTCGGCAGCCCTGGGCGCCGCCCTGACATTTCGCCGGGTACACTCCGCCTTCATGCCTGCGCGCCGCTTCGCGATCCTGACCCCGGCAATCCTGGGAGCGGTGCTTTCCGCCGAGTCGACCGCCGCAGGTCCCGGCCGGGAGCCCGGTCAGACGCCGCCGGCCCACCAGGGAAAGCCGCCGACCGCGGGTGCGAGGGGATTTCCCGAGATCGACGGACCGCCTCCGCCCATCGCACCGGAGATGATCAATCGCGACGACCGCGGGAAGGCGACCATGCGCGCGGTGCGCATCGACCGGGCGATCGACCTGGACGGCCGCCTGGACGACGACGTGTACGCCTCTGTCCCGGCCGTCTCCGGCTTCATCCAGCAGTTCCCGCGCGAGGGGCAGCCCGCCACCGAGCCCACCGAGGTCTGGATCTTCTTCGATGACAAGACCCTGTATGTCTCCGGTCACTGCTACGACTCCGAGCCCAGCCGCGCGGTGGCGACCGAACTCCGACGCGATCACAACAACATCTTCCAGGGCGACAACGTCACCGTGGTCCTCGACACCTACTACGACCGGCGAAACGGCTTCTTCTTCCAGACCAACCAGCTGAGCGCGGTGCGGGACCAGGCGATCAGCGAGGGCCAGCAGCTCCAGGCCTGGAACACGGTGTGGCGGGTCCGCTCCGCGGTGACCGCGGATGGCTGGACCTTCGAGATGGCCATCCCCTTCAAGTCGCTTCGCTATCGGCGTTCGGGACCGCAGCTCTGGGGAGTCAACTTCCGCCGGGTGGTGAAGTGGAAGAACGAGACCTCGCTGCTCACCCTGATGCCCGCGTCCTACGGCAATGCGGGCGTGAGCCAGATGCAGGAGGCGGGGACTCTCGTCGGCGTCGAGACCCCGGGCCTCGCGAAGAACCTCGAGATCAAGCCCTATGGACTCACCTCCCTCACTACCAACCGGGTGGGAGCGGATCCCTTCGACAACCGGGGGGAGATCTCGTTCGGAGGCGACGCGAAGTACGGACTCACTTCGAGCCTCACCGCCGATCTCACCGTCAACACCGATTTCGCCCAGGTGGAGGAAGATCTCCAGCAGGTGAATCTGACCCGCTTCAGCCTGCAGTTTCCCGAGAAGCGCGACTTCTTCCTCGAGGGGCAGGGCATCTTCGCGTTCGGCGATCGCGCGCGGGTCACCGCGGGCTCGGACGTGCCCATCGTGTTCTTCAGCCGCCGCATCGGCCTTTCCGCCGGGCAGACCGTGCCCGTCATCGTGGGCGGACGCATGACCGGCAAGGCCGGCCCCTACGACATCGGCCTGCTGAATATCCAGACCGGGGAGAAGGAACTCGCGAGCGCCGTGCCCACGAATTTCTCCGTGGTCCGGGTCAAGCGCGACATCCTCCGCCGGAGCAGCGTCGGGATCATCTCCACCGCGCGGATCGAGACCTCGGGCGGCGATCACTCGAACTACGCGGTGGGGGCGGACACCGTCCTGCGCTTCAACGACGAGAACGAGCTGACCGGGTACTACGCGCGGACCAGCACGAAGGGCCTCATCGGCGACGACAACGCGAGTTACCGGGGCCGCTTCGACTACATGGCCGACCGCTATGGCCTCGCACTCGAGCACCTGCTCGTCGAGAGCTCCTTCAATCCGGAGATCGGCTTCATGCGACGGACCGATTTCCGGAGGAGCTTCGCGCAGGCGCGCTTCAGTCCCCGGCCGAAGAAGAACAAGACCGTCCGCAAGCTGTCGTTCCAGGGGAGCTTCGACTACGTGACCGACGCCTCGAACTCGGTGGTCGAGAACCGGACCACCGCTGCCAACTTCGACATCGAGTTCCACAACTCCGACCAGGCGGCGCTCGATTACGTCCACGACGACGAGTTCCTGCCCAGCAGGCTCACCCTCGCCCCCGGGGTGACGGTGCCGCCCGGGAAGTACATCTCGGACCGGGTGACCGCCTCCTACACCCTCGGACAACAGCGGAAACTCTCGGGCACGGGCACCGCGTCCTGGGGGACGTTCTACGAGGGCACGCGGAAGGAGACGACCTTCGCGGGGCGCATCGGCTTCTCTCCCCGCTTCTCGGTCGAGCCGGCGTTCACCCTCAACTGGGTGGACCTGCCTTACGGCTCCTTCACCTCCCAGCTGGCGAGCGCACGCTTCATCCTGACCCCGTCCCCGCGCCTGTCGATCTCCGGCCTGGTGCAGGTGAACAAGAGCGGGAACACCGCGACCGGAAGCGTTCGGTTGCGGTGGGAATACACGCCGGGCAGCGAGATGTTCCTCGTCTACAGCGACGGCTACGACACCGCGGCCGCCACCCCCATCGGCCTGCTGAACCGGTCCCTCGCCTTCAAGGTCACGCGACTGCTGCGATTCTGACCCGGAGCGGCCTCCCGGGACCTTCGGCCTGCCCGTCCCGGGCGGCGCTTCTCCCACTAGACTGCGGCATTCATGTCTTTGACGTCGGGATCGCGCCTGGGCCCTTACGAGATCACTGCCCCCATCGGATCCGGAGGCATGGGCGAGGTGTTCCGCGCGCGCGACACGAAGCTCGGCCGTGAGGTCGCGATCAAGGTACTGCCCGCGGCCCTCGCCCAGGACACGGAGCGCGTGGGCCGGTTCCGCCGCGAGGCGCAGATCCTCGCCACCCTGAATCACTCGAACATCGCGTCGATCTACGGACTCGAAGAAGCGGGCGGAACGGTGGGCCTGGTCATGGAGCTCATCGCGGGAGAGGACCTCGCCCAGCGGCTGCGAAGCGGGGCCATCCCGGTCGATGAGGCCATCGCCATCGCGAAACAGATCGCCGAGGCTCTCGAAGAAGCTCATGAGAAGGGCATCGTCCATCGGGACCTGAAGCCCGCCAACGTCAAGGTCACGCCGGAGGGAAAGGTCAAGGTCCTCGACTTCGGCCTGGCCAAGGCGCTTGAGGGCGATCCGGGCGGGACCTCGAATCCGCAGATCTCGCACTCCCCCACCATGTCGCGACACGCGACGGAAGCCGGCCTCATCCTCGGCACCGCGGCCTACATGTCGCCCGAGCAGGCCCGGGGCAAGCCCGTCGACAAGCGCGCCGACATCTGGTCGTTCGGCGTCGTGCTCCACGAGATGCTGACCGGCGAACGGCTGTTCACGGGAGAGACGGTGAGCGACGTTCTCGCCGCGGTCCTCACGCGCGCCCCGGACTGGAAAGCGCTTCCGCAGGGAACTCCCGCGGGAGTCCGGGCCCTGCTCCGTCGCTGCCTCGAAAGGGACCCGAAGAAGCGTCTGCACGACGCCGCCGACGCCCGAATCCTCCTCGAGGACTCCGCGCTCGATGGGAGCGACGATCCCCGGCCGGTCACGGCCGGCGAGCGTCCCGGGCAGGCAGGACGAACGACCTGGCTCGCGCGAATCGCGCTGCTCGCGTTCGGCGCGGCCGCGGGATGGGCGGCGAGCACCCTGGTCGCGGGGACGAAGCCTCCCGACCGCCCGGCGGCCGCCACGATTCGCTACGAAATCCCGCTCCCCAAAGCGCACTCCTTCCAGGGAGACCTGGCCCTCTCACCCAATCGGCGCACGCTCGTGTTCTCCGCGGCCGACGACGCCTTCGGGATTCGCAATCTCTGGATTCGGCCGCTGGACGGGCTCGATTCGAAGAGACTCGAGAACACCGAGGATGCGCGTTTCCCGTTCTGGTCGCCGGACAGCCGCGAACTGGGATTCTTCGCCGGGGGCGAGTTGCGGGTTCTCGATACGGTCAGCGGCGCGCAGCGGGTCGTGACCAGGGCGGGCTCATACACGGAGGTGCGGGGCGCAACCTGGAGTTCGAGGGGCGTGATCGTCTTCAACCCCAGGTATTCCGGGGGTCTGCTGAAGGTCTCGGACAAGGGCGGCGCGGTCGAGCCCGCGTCGCGCCTCGACTTCGCCCGCGGCGAGGGAACACATCGCATTCCGAACTTCCTCCCGGACGGCAGGCACTTCACGTTCTACGCGTCGCCCGGGGCGGGGGTCGAGCCCGGCGAGGTCTGCCTCGGAGAACTCGGTTCACTGGAGCACCACTGCCTCGGGGTTTCGAGTTCATCGGGAATCCCGACACCCTCCGGTCATCTCCTCTGCGTGCGCGGAAAGGTGCTCCTGGCCCAGCGCCTGGACGCCCTGAAGGGAGCGCTCGTCGGCGACCCGATTCCCCTCGGCACCGAATTCCCCTCGAACGTCGGCACCTCCGGCCAGCGGGCCTTCTCGTCGGGAGGGGACGCGCTCACGTTTCACCTCGGAGCGCCCTCCCAGAATCGAATGTTGTGGGTGGATCGCAAAGGGGTCGAACAGCAGGTCGTGTACGACCGGCCCGCGGACTGGATCTTCTACCCGCGCATCGCCCCGGACGGGCGAAGGATCGCCCTCACCGTCTACAAGCCGAACGAGAGCGGAAGCATCTGGGTCCTCGATCCCGCCCGAAACGGGGAGACCCCCATGACCCGCGAAGGCGACAATCAGGGGGCGGTCTGGTCGCGTTCCGGACGCGAACTCGCGATCCTCAACTTCACCGCGGGCGGCGAGGCGACGGTGCTCCGGGCGGAGTCGGAAAAGGCCCAGTCCGCGCGGGTCTGGAAGGTGGTGCCCGGCCTCTCGAACGTGGACTCGTGGGCGGCCGGAGATCGCGGCGTCCTGTTGAGCGTGATCGGGGCCGACACGGGAAGCGACATCTGGGAACTGAGCGATGCGGGCGAACTCCGCTCGATCATCGCAACCCGGGCGACCGAACATTCGCCGGAGTCCTCTCCAGACGGCCGCTGGCTCGCTTACGTCAGCGACGTCGGGGGCCGGGAAGACGTATACGTCGCGCCCCTCGCGGGCGCGGGAACCCCGTGGAAGATCTCAACCGCCGGGGGAAACGAACCGAAGTGGAGGCCCGACGGAAAGGAGCTCTTCTACATCGCGCCGGGCGGGCGCATGCAGGCCGTGCCCATAACCCCGGGCGCGACCTTCACTGCCGGCGCCCAGCAGACCCTCTTCTCCGCCCGCTTCGACGCGTCCGGCAACCGGTCCTACGACGTGACCGCCGATGGCCGGCGCTTCATCGTGAACATCAGCAAGTCGAGCCCCGGTTCGCCCATCGTGGTCATCCTGGGGCTCGGCGAAGAAATCAGGACGCGCATGACGCGCCAGTCAACGGAGCAGTAACGGAATGGGTTCGACGATGACGCTCACACACGCGCTGCTGGTCACCGCGCTGTTCGTGACCCCGGCCTTCCCGGCCGATGCCTTCAACCGGGCGGAGTTCTCGGCCCGGCGCAGCCGGTTGATGGAGAAGATCGGCGACGGGGCCGCGGTCATCCTGGGGGCCACGACCCGCGCCGACGACAACGAGTTCCGGCAGGGACACGACTTCTTCTACCTGACTGGCCTCGAACTGCACGACGCCGTTCTCGTGGTCGATGGACTTCGCAGGGAGAGCGTGTTGTTCTTCACCATGGACGAGGCCACGGCCGACAGCTATGCCATTCCCCTCGACCTCATCCGCAAGCCGAGCGACTATTCCGGCATCGAACGCGCGCTCCCCGCCGCGCAGTTCGACGCTCAACTCACCGGATTCGTCAACCGCAACAAAGTCATTTACACCCTGTTCAAGCCGGAGGAACTGGGCCGGGAGAACAGCAACGAGAAATTCAACGCGCTGCAGAAGTCGATGACCCTGGACCCCTGGGACGGGCGGCTCACCCGGGAGCTGCAGTTCGTCAAGCACCTGCGCGAGCGATTCCCCCAGGCGGACGTGCGCGACGGTTCCCCGATCGTGTGGAATCTCCGCAAGTACAAGTCGCCCTTCGAACTCGCGATCATGCGCGAGACCGCCCGGATCGGGGTCGAAGCCCACAAGGCCCTGATCGCGTCCACCCGCGTGGGCGTTTCCGAGAAGGCGCTGGCCGCGGTCTTCAGTTTCGTGACCAAGAAGGCAGGCGCGCGGGACCTCGCCTACAACACCATCCTCATGTCCGGCAAGAACCACGCCTACGGGCACTACGCCGAGCACGACCGGGTGCTGAACGAGGGCGATTTCGTGATTCTCGATGCCGCGCCCGACTACTTGAACTACCACGTGGACATCTCGACGACGTTCCCGGCCTCGGGCAGGTTCTCACCGCGTCAAAGAGAACTCTACGAGGTGGCGCTCGCCGTGCACGGCGTGGCTCTTGCGAACTATCGCCCCGGCACGACCCTCAAGGAGGTCGGCCTCAAAGTGGATGCCTTCCTCAAGGCCAGGGGCCTCGAGCGCTACACCCAGGACTTCCGGGGCATCATCCGGCTTGGCGGCTACAACCACTCGATCGGTCTGGCCACCCACGACGTGATGGGGACCTTCGCGGGCGCGGACGAGGTGCTCCAGCCGGGCTTCGTGTTCGCGTGCGACATCCAGCTGTTCAGGCTCGACGAGCAGATCGGGATCCGCATCGAGGACACCGTGGCCATCACCGAGACCGGTCACGAGATCCTGTCCTCCGGTCTGCCGCGGACGGTCGCCGAGATCGAAGCGCTGATGAAGACGGACGGGATCCTGCAGATCCTCGGGAAGAGCGCGATAGACCCGGGCCCCCGATGAGCCCGGGGCGGATTCTCCGGAACGTCCTCCGGGGTCTCGGCGACGTCGTCGACGAGGTCAGCCAGCCCCTGAACCTGGCTCTCGCCTTCTTCCTCTCTCCCCTGCCGAGGCGATACTGGCGCGGCGTCACCGGCCCGGGGATCCTTCTCTCCGGCCTCCTCCAGGCCGGGTTCAGCCTCGCCGGGCTGGTCCACACGTATACCGCCTATGCGCAGATTGTCAGCGACGATCTGGCGGATGCCACGGTGGCGGTCGCGGCCGAGCGGGGAGACACGAGGGTGAACGCCGCGCCCGCCATGGCCTTTGGCGCCCTGACCCCCTTGGGCTTCTTCGCGGTCTCCGCGCCGGCGTGGGTTCTTGCCTACGTCCTCCTCTCGGGCCTCGTCCGCGTGCTGGGCTACGCCTCCGACCATCCCTGCGGGGATCCCGTTCTCACCTTCGTCGACGATCTGCTCTGGGATGCCGGACGCGGGGTCCGGTCGAGAGCCCTCGGGCTGGTGGCGTGGGTGCAGAGGTTCTGGAATCGCTGAGGCCCACGGGCCGGCGAATGAGCCAAAAGGCTCAGGGCGCGGGCGGATGAACGTTCTCTAAGCTGGCGGTGCCGGAAGCGGGACACTCGGGTCCCCATCCGCCGGACACCAGAGGAGCCTCCGTGACGCACCACACCCCCAAAACCATGGGCCAGCAGTTCGGCCGCCGCTCCTGGGCCGAGCCCTGGAAGATCAAGATGGTCGAGCGCCTGCGCATGACCACCCGCGAAGAAAGAGAGAAGGCGCTCGCCGAGGCCGGCCTCAACACCTTCCTGCTGAAATCCGACGACGTGTACATCGACCTGCTCACCGACAGCGGCACCTCGGCCATGAGCGACGAGCAATGGGCGGGGATGATGCTGGGCGACGAGGCCTACGCGGGAAGCCGCAACTTCTACCACCTCGAAGAGGCCCTGCGGAAGTACTACGGCTACAAGTACGTGGTCCCCACCCACCAGGGCCGGGGCGCCGAGCACCTCATTTCGCAGATCGCGATCAAGAAGGGGCAGTACGTCCCCGGCAACATGTACTTCACCACCACGCGGCTCCATCAGGAACTCGCGGGGGGCATCTTCGTCGACGTCATCCTCGACGAAGCGCACGACCCCGGCAGCCTTCACCCCTTCAAGGGCAACATCGACCTGGCCAAGCTCGAGGCGCTGATCGCGCGCGAGGGCGCCGAGAAGATCGCCTACGTGAGCCTCGCCGGGACCGTGAACATGGCGGGCGGCCAGCCAGTCAGCATGGAGAACGTCCGGGAGCTTCGCGCGCTTTGCGACCGGCACGGCATCAAGCTGTACCTCGACGCCACCCGGATGGTGGAGAACGCGTTCTTCATCCAGGAGCGCGAAGAGGGCTACGCGAAGAAGTCGATCGCCGAAATCCTGAAGGAGTTCTGCGGCTTCACCGACGGGGCCTGGATGAGCGCCAAGAAGGACAATCTCGTCAACATCGGGGGGTGGCTCGCGGTCAACGACTGGACCCTCTTCGAGGAGCTGCGAAACCTCGTGGTGGTCTACGAGGGCCTGCACACCTACGGCGGCCTCGCCGGCCGCGACATGGAGGCCATGGCCATCGGCATAGCGGAATCGGTCGAGGACGCGCATATCAGGTCGCGCATCGGCCAGGTCCGCTATCTCGGCGAGCTCCTGACCGACTGGGGCATTCCCATCGTTCAGCCCGTGGGCGGACACGCGATCTTCCTCAACGCCAGGGAGTTCTATCCCCAGCTCAAGCAGGTCGAGTTCCCCGCGCAGACCCTGGCCGCCGAGTTGTACCTCGACTCCGGCATCCGGTCGATGGAACGCGGGATCGCGAGCGCCGGACGGGACGCGAAGACCGGCGACCACTACTACCCGAAGCTCGAACTGACCCGGCTCACCATCCCGCGGCGGGTGTACACCCAGGCTCACATGGACGTGGTGGCCGAGTCGGTCAAGGCGGTGTTCGACGCGCGCGGCACCACGCGCGGCCTGAAGATGATCTACGAGCCGAAGTACCTGCGCTTCTTCCAGGCGAGGTTCGAGCGCCTCGCCGGGTGAAAGCCGGGCCCGGGCTCAGGGCAACCGGACAAGCGAGACGGCCGCGGAGCGTGGCACTCCGTCGATGGTCGCGCTCTCGGAGAACTTGAAGCAGACGCGGTTTATCCCCGTCACCTGCGCCGAGGGCGGCAGGAAGAACTCCGGCTCGCTCCAGTCGGGTCGCGACTCCCCCGAGCCCACGGTCACATCGTTCAACTGGATTTCGAAGCGCTGCTCGCCGATGCCCGGAGCATTCCGCAGCCGCACCGAGGCGCGCAGGGGATCGCGGCTTCGCTCGATCGGGAACTTGACGCAGGCGGTGGGCGCGGCCCATCTCCAGCGGGGCGCGCCGTCGCCATTGACGGCCTCCGAAAAGCCCAGCGCGAGGTAGGGCGAGTCCGGATCCGACAGACGCAGTTCGCCCGAGGGGTTCGAAGTGACGTAGATGTAGTCGCCGACGAAAAGGCGGTACCAGTTCTCCGTGCCTTTGGGGCCGAACGCCCAGGTGAGGAGGCCGCGCGCGTCGTCGCTGGCCAGAGCCACCTGGGCCGTGGCGATCCTCGCCACGGAGGGCGATGAGTCGAGCCGCCCCTCGGACTTCAGCCGGATCATGCCCACGTTCCACAGACCGAAGGAAGCGACCCCGAGACCGACGACCAGGGCCGGCCGCTTGAGCAGGCTCTCGCTGATCCGGGCGAGACCCCAGGCGAAGAATGGAAGCATCAGGTCGAACTTGCGCGAGCCGAAGGCGTCGGAGCCGTGCCAGTCGGGGGTGGCGGATCCCAGGATCACGGTGGCCACGAAGACCAGGCCGCCCCCGATCGAAACCACGGGGGCGCGGCGAAGAGCCATGACCAGGCCCACCACGCAGAGCAGGGTCAGCGGAGTCCAGACGAACAGGCCCTTGTTCGCCGACCAGAGGATGTCCTGCCAGTGGGCGGTCGAGGGATCGAACCAGCGAACGTTCGCACGCGGCCCGTAGTAGCGAGGGATCCAGACCCAGACCCCGTACTGCAGCTTCCACACGAGCATCTGGGGGAAGAAGGCCGCCAGTCCCGCGAGCGCGCCGATCACCGCGCCCTTCAGCTCGCGCCGATCGCGGAACAACCGCCAGAGCGCCACCAGCAGGGGAAAGAGCGCGAAGGCGAAGGCCTGCCAGCGCGTCATCATCAGGAGGCCGAGGGCGGCCCCGCACCACGCCCAGTCGCGGGCGGACCCGGATCGGAGCGCGGCCATCCCGCCCGCGAAGGACAGGCAAGCCCAGGCCGCGGCCAGTCCGTGCGCCATGGTCAGGCCTACGGTGGCGTAGTAGAGGGCGGGCGTCGCGACGATCGCTCCTGCGAGCCCGAGGCGCGTCGCGCCCCGCGAAAGACGCCCGGCCATCTCGCGGTGGAGGAGGTGGACGGAGAGGAGAAACCAGAACGCGGTTCCCCAGCGCGCGGCGTATTGATAGGGCAGGCTCAGGCCATCCACCGGCCAGGGAAGGTCGATCACGAACTCCCCCGCGCTCAGGACGACGTGCGTCGCCAGGTAGAAGGGAAGCCACGCAACCGCGGGACCGACCGCGTAGAGGCTGTGGCTCGCGCCGCTTTCGGTGACGCCGGGCTCCTTCACGCCGAAGATCGCGTACTCGTTCGCGAGCACCAGGTCGCGGTCGAAGACGATGGTGTGGAGGTACGAGAAATAGCCGAAGGTGTCGGCCTCGAGGTCCGCGGGGGCGGTGATCGCGACCGCCAGCGACAGGGCCAGGCCGGCGAGGAGGACCTTCGCGGGCCGGCTCACCCCGGCCCTCCCGCGCCCCGCGCGCGGTCTCCGCGACGACCTCCCTCGATGCGAGTCATGGCCGGCAGTCTACCGGCGCGAGCGGCCGCGCCGGCGACCCGCGGTCAGCTCGCCCGGTGCTCCAAGGTCCGGTGCGGGTGCCTCGGCCTGCCCCGCGGCCGCTCGCCGGCCCTCGCGAGCAGGGCGCACACTTCCTCATCCGCGGTCTGGTCGAACTCGTCGTACCACGGTGAGATCGCGCCGAGGTCGTCCGGCTCCAGCACGCAGACGCATTCATCCGCGACCTCTCCCACCGCGGAGCAGGCGCTCGGCGAGCTCACCCCGGACGCGACCACGATCCGCGCAGGGCTGAGGGATCGAAGGGCCTTCACCGCCACCAGCATCGAAGCTCCGGTGGCCATGCCGTCGTCCACCAGGATCACGATCTTTCCGCGGACGTCGAGCGGCGGACGCCGGCCGCGGTAGAGCTTCTCCCGGCGCGCGATCTCTTCCTCCTCCAGCACCACCGCCCGCTCGATGGCGAAGTGCGGAATGCCGAGACTCGCCACCACGTCCTCGTTGATCACTCGCGCGCCCCCGGAGGCGATCGCGCCCATGGCGAGTTCGTGGTAACCGGGAGCGCCCAGCTTGCGAACGATGAGCACGTCGAGCGGCGCGGCCAGGGCGCGCGCTACCTCGAAGCCCACCGGCACGCCGCCTCGCGGCAGGCCAAGGACGATGACGTCGCCCCGATTCCCGTAGCGTTGCAGCTTGAGGCCGAGCCTCCGACCGGCCTCGGCGCGGTTATGAAGCGGCGTCAGCATGGTCGGCCTCCCGCAGCCCCGCCGCCCTCGACGGCCCGCTGCGCTTCGATGCCGCCCTCCGGTTCACGGCGGGGACTGTGCCGGCTGCGTCCACTGCCGTGCGCGAAGAGCACGATCGACCGCGCTCGCTCGGGGACATTGAGGATTCCTTCGAGCGAGAGGCCTTCCATCCGCACTGCAACGGAGCGAGGAATCGAGGTCATCGCGAACTCCCTTCTCGACGTTCCTGAGCGTCCGGAACGCGCTCCCTACCCATGCACAAGTCAGGCCAGGCGCAGGGGTTCGAGGTGTTCGGCCTAACTCCAGTCTTCGCTTCGGCCACCGCGCGACGGCACGAAAATCTGGCGCTTCCTGCTCAGGGCGTGCGCAAATTCTGGGAGTCCACGCGGGCGCCCTCGGTCACCCGGTCCCCGGGATAGAGAATGACGCGATCCCCTTCCTGGAGTCCGCCGAGAACCTCCGCCTCGGTCGTGGTGCGATGCCCCACCTGCACGATCCGCGAAACCGCGCGGCCGTTCTCGATCACGAACGCGCGCCAGTCCGAGCCGGTGCGGTACAGGGCGCTGCCCGGGATCCGAAGCGCGCTCTGCGACTCCCAGACCACCACGCGCACCTCCACGCGGAATCCGTCGCCGAGTCCTTCGGCGCCCGAAACGAAGTCGCCCACCACGTTGACGCGCTGTTCCTCCACGCCGAGGGCCGAGACCTTGGTGAAGCCCGAAGGCTCCACCCGGCGGACCTTTCCCGCGATGTCGTGGCCGCCGCCCCATCCTCCAATCCACATCGCCGCGCCCGGCCTCACGTTGACCGCGTCGGACGAGAGCAGCTCCGCCACCACTTCGAGGTCGCCGAGGTCGCCCAATTCGAAGAGCGGCGTGCCCGCGGCAACCACGCGGTCACTTTCCTGGAGCACGCGGAGCACGGTCGCCTTCTGCGGGGACCGGACGGGAACGAGCGAGGAGGCGCGACGGGCCTCGGGGCTCGTGGCCAGGAGCGCGGCGCGGGCCTCCGCCACCTCCTGGACGGCCGCCTCGGTGGCGTGACGGGCGGCCGAGAGTTCGGCGGCGGCCGCGACCTCGGAGAGCACCGCGCGCTCTCGCCCTTCCACGGGCTGAAGCCCCTCTCTCCCGAGTTCGTCCGCGCGCTCGCGGTCGCGATGGGCCTGATCGAACCCGGCCCTCGCGCTCTGCTCGCGGGACGCGGCGCCCTGGCGCGAGGCCTCCGCCGCGCGAAGGCGCGCCTCGGCCTGGGCCTGCGCGCGGGGGTCGAGGGGTGCGGGAGCGATGTGGGCCAGGACGGTCCCGACCGCGACCGGGTCGCCTTCGTGCAGATCGACTCTCTGCAGGCGCCCGCCCACCGGCGCCGCCACCACGAAGCGTTCACGAACGCGGGTCCGCCCTTCTTCGTCGACGGTCACGGTCAAGGGACCGCGCGCGACCGCCGCCGACTCGACCTCCACCGCGCGGGGCCGAAGCGCCGCGTAGAGGGCGGCGAGCAGGATCGCTCCCAGCGCCGCGTACCGAAGCTTCGGTTTCTTCCACATGGCGATCACTCCCGGGTCTTGAGCACGGCGACCAGGTCGAGCCGGTCGGCGCGCCGCTTGACGATGAGGCCGGACACCACGGCCGCGGCGACGATGACGAGAAAGGCGAACGCGTACGACGCGGTCGTGATGAAGAGCGGCAGGCGAATCAGCTTGTTCTGATAGCCGAGCGACACCAGGGCGCTGAGGCCGTAGCCCAGGAGGAATCCGCAGGGGATGCCGAGGGCCATGATGATGGCCTGCTCGCCGAACAGCATGGCCAAGACCTCCTGCCGGGTGAACCCGAGGACCCTCAGGCTCGCGAGCTCCCGGCCCCGCTCGAACAGGGCGATGCGCGCGCCGTTATAGACCACCCCCACCGCGACCACGGTGGCGAGGAGGATGAGGGTCGCGGTGAAGGTGCCGAAGACTTCGGAAATACTCTCCTCGTAGTTGCGGATCGCCGCCTCCCGCATCGAGACCCCGCTCACCGCGGGCACGCCCTTGAGGGCGCGATCGAAGGCAAGCTCCTTCAGCGGATCCACGCTCAGGTAGGCCCCGGAGAGCGATTCCTCGCCCACCAGCCGCGCCAGCGCGCCCAGGTCCATGTAGGCGTAGGTGCCGATGAGCTCGTCGATCTCCCCCACGATCGGCGTTTCGCGCACCGCGCGACGGCCTTCGAGCACCTCGAGGGTGACTACGTCGCCGGTGCGCGCGCCCAGGGTCCGGGCCAGGAAATCGGTCAGAACCACTCCTTGCGCGGGCGGGGTGGCCACGCGCCGGGACTTGCCGATGATCCGGCGCAGTTCGGCGTCCGCGGTGAGGCCGAAGACGAGGGTGCGCTCCACCCGCGGTCCGTAGCGGATTCGCACGGGGACCGCCCGGAAGGGCTCCACCCGGAGGACACCGGGCAGGTGACGCAGGTCGTGGCTGACCCGCGCATCGATGGGCACGGAGAACTGCACGGTCGCCTGCTGGCGTTCGACGTTGCGGAAGTGAATCTCCATCAGCAGGCCGATCGCGTCCTCGAAGTACCGGCCCACCACGAGCACGGTGACCGCGAGGGCGATCGAGAGCACGGACATGGCGAGGCGGCCCGGCCGTCTCGCGAGGTTCCGCAGCAGGATGCGGGCGGGCGGGGACGTCACCGCGAGGAGGCCTGTCCGTTCGAGGAATCCCGCCCGGAAGCGGGCCGGGGGCTCGGGTCGCATGGCCTCGGCGGGCGGCAGATGGACGGCACGGCGCACCGCCCCGAGGGCGCCCGTCACCGCGGCGAGGAGGCTGATCCCGAGACTCCACGCGACCAGCCCGGGCGTCAGTTCGTATCGCATCTGCGGAAAGCGGAAGTACTCCTCGTAGGTGCTCATGAGTCCCTGGCCGAACCGAAGACCGACCAGGGTCCCGAGCAGCGCTCCCGCGATGACGATCACGAGGACCAGGCCGAGGTAGTGCGCGGCGATGGCGCGGTTCCCGTAACCGAAGGCCTTCATCACCGCGATCTGGTCGCGCTGGCTCATGACCAGCCTCGTGGTCACGATCTGGAGCAGGAAGGCGGCGATGCCGAGGAAGATCGCGGGCATCAGGCTGCCCCAGGCGCGCAGTTCGTCGAATTCCTGGGCAAAGCGCGAGTGCGACCGGTGATCGGCGCGGCCGTAGGCCCCGAGGCCGCCGTAGCTCTCGAGGAGGATGTCCACCTCCTCGATCACCGCCTTCTCGCTGGCGCCGGGGCCAAGCCTCAGGCAGACATCGTTGAAAGCGCCCTCCATGTCGAAGGCCCGCGCCACCACCCGCTCGGCC
>DAORUA010000012.1:0-24760 GCA_035432945.1 Vicinamibacteria bacterium
TCGCCGATCAAGCGACCTCCACGAACGTCACCTTGTTGATCTCCTGCAGCGTGGTGGTTCCCGCGAAGACGCGGTGGAGCGCGGAATCGCGGAGGAAGGTCATGCCCTCGTCCTTCGCTGCCCTCTTGATCTCGGAGGCCGGCCGCCTCGCGAGGATGAGCTCGCGGATGTGATCGGTCACGTCGAGCAGTTCACAGATCGCGGTGCGGCCCTTGAAACCGGTGCCCCCGCACTCGAGACACCCGGCGCCCTCGTAGAACGTGTGCGCGGCGTACTGGACGGTGTCGAGCCCGGACTCCACGAGCAGGGCTTCGGGGGCGCGGACCGGACGCTTGCAGTGCTCGCAGATCGTGCGAACCAGCCTCTGCGCCATCACGCAGTTGAGCGCGGACACGAAGTTGTAGGGCTCGATCTTCATGTTGAGGAACCGGCCGAGGACGTCGATCACGTTGTTCGCGTGGACGGTGGTGAAAACGAGGTGGCCGGTGAGGGCGGACTGGATGGCGATGTCCGCGGTCTCGGGATCGCGGATCTCGCCGACCATGATCTTGTCCGGATCGTGGCGCAGGATGGAGCGCAGGCCGCGCGCGAAGGTCAGGCCCTTCTTCTCGTTCACGGGAATCTGGGTGATGCCGCGCAGCTGGTACTCGACCGGATCCTCGATGGTGATGATCTTGTCTTCCTCGGACTTGATCTCGGAAAGGGCCGCGTACAGCGTGGTGGTCTTGCCCGAGCCGGTGGGACCGGTGACGAGGACCATGCCGTAGGGCTCGCGGATGAACCGGCGAAAGCGAGAGAGTTCCCTCGGCTCGAACCCCACGATGTCGAGCCGGAGCGACGAGAACTGGTTCGACAGGCTCTCCTTGTCGAGGATGCGGATGACCGCATCCTCCCCGTGGACCGAAGGCATGATGGAGACGCGGAAGTCGATCTGCCGGCCGCCGAGGCGCACCCGGAACCGGCCGTCCTGGGGCACGCGTTTCTCCGCGATGTCGAGCTCGGCCATGACCTTGATGCGGCTGATGATCTCGCCGTGATGCTCCTTCGCGATCGGTTTCATCGCGGGCTGAAGGACGCCGTCGATGCGGTACTTGATCTGGACCTCGTTGTCGCGGGTCTCGATGTGGATGTCGGAGGCGCGGCGCGACAGGGAGTCGAAGAGGGCGGAGTCGATGAGCCGGACGATGGGCGACTTGTCCCGGGCCTGGATCGAGTCGACGGAGAGGATCTCGCCCTCGTCGCCCTCGCGGACGATCTGCATGACCAGCGATTCGGACGCCTGCTCGAGCACGCGCTGCGAGCCCTGGCCCCGCTTCAGCGCCTCGGTGATCGCGGAGGGCGTCCCCACCGCGGCCTGGATCCTCCGCCCGAGCAGGATGGCGAGATCGTCGATGACGGTGAGGTCGGAAGGGTCGGCCATGACCAGGACGAGGCGGCCGTGCTCTTCGCGATAGGGCAGGAAGTTGTACCGGAACATGAGATCCACGGGCACGCTCTGGAGGATGACCGGGTCGGGAGCGAAGGAGGTCACGTCGTGGAACTGAAGGCCCAGGCGCTCGGCGAGCGACCTCGCCAGACTCTCCTCGCGCGCTGGAGAGACAGGGGCGAGCGAGGAGGCGGAGAGAGGCGGGACGGCAGCGCTCACGACTAGCCTCCCCCTCTCGATTGAAGCGCCGAGAAGGCCTCGAACATCGGCAGGTAGAGCGCCAGCACCATGGAGCCGATGACCACGGCCATGAAGACGAGGAGCACGGGCTCGACCAGGGCGAGGATGGTCTGGACCTTCACCTCGAGATCTTCATCGTAGAAGTCCGCGACCTGATTCAGCATCTCGCCCAGGGCGCCCGTGTTCTCCCCCACCCGGATCATCTCCACGGTGAGGGGCTCGACATGGCCGGTGGCGTCGAGGGCCAGGGAGAGGCTCTTGCCTTCCTGGATCTGGGGCACCGCGGCCGCGGCCGCGGCCGAGATCGCCCGGTTCCCCACCGAGGCGGAGGCGACGCCGAGTGCTTGCACCAGGGGCAGCCCACCGGAGAGCAGGGTCGAGAGACTGCGGGCGAGCTGGCTCGTGGAATACGTGCGCATGAGCGCGCCGAAGAAGGGAATCCTGAGAATCCAGCCGTCGAACCGCTCCCGGTTCGCGGAGGCCTGCAGCCAGGTGGCGAGGGCGAATCCGCCCACGACGAGGACGGCCAGAATGGGCAGGCTCCACTGGCGCGCCTGATCGGACAGGCCCATGAGCACCCGCGTGGGCAGAGGCAGCTGGGCGCCGAGGCTTCCGTAGAATTCCGTGAACTGAGGGAGGACCCGGGTCAGCATCACGTACATGAGGCCGAACATGCCGGAGAAGAGGACCATGGGATAGACGGACGCCGCGATCACCTTCTTCTTGATGGCCTGATTCAGCTTCACGTAGGACACGAAACGGCGCAGCACCGCTTCGAGGTTGCCGCTGCGCTCGCCGGCGACGAGGCTCGCCGAGAACATCTGCGGATACAGGGCGCCCTCCTGACGGAACGACTCCGACAACGCGGCGCCGGACTTGATCCGATCGCGCACCGCGGCGAGCGAGCGCTTGAACAGCGGGTCGCGCTGGCGTTCGACCATGAGATCCATCGATTGGGCGAGGGGCAGACCGGCCTTGAGGAGAGCCGCGAGTTCCTGGCCGAAGAGCTGCAGGCTCTCGGGCTTCACCCGGGGCGCGCCGAACCGGAAACCCTGCGTGACCTTTCGATGCGAGAAGAGGAACAGGCCCTGGCGCAGCAGATCGGCCCGCAAGGCCTCCTCGTTCGGGGCGTCGAAACTCCGTTCGACGATCTCCCCGGCGGGCGTGCCGACCTTGCAGATGTACTCCATAAGTTATTGGAAAGGTTGAGTGTAGCAGCCGAGATCAGACCCCGGCCAAGGGGAGGAACTCGAACAGGACCAAGCCGCCGTGGACGACCGCGGCGAGGAGGAGCCCAAGCGCGAGCGGGAGCGAGACGGCCTCCCGGCCGAGAGCCCGAAGCCAGGACCAATCGAACACCGCGCTCAGATTCTGGCCGGGAAAGGAGCGCGGATCGCCCTCATCGAACCCCGCGGCCCCGACGATCGCGAGCAGCGGGACCACCGCGAGCAGGTAGCGAACCTCGATCGGGGAAACGAGAGCCGCCACGGCGAGGAGAAGGCCGGAGAGCGCGAGGCTCCGCGCGAGCGGAAGGATGGGGCGGATGCTGCACGCAAGAATCGAAAGAACCACGAGCACTGCCAGGGGCCAGCCCGCGCCGGCGAAGATCTGATTCGGCAATCGCCACGGGTCGAAGACGCCCGAACTCCCGCCGCGTTCGCCGAGGAGTCTCGGCGCCTGGACCAGGATCATGGGCAGGAAGGTCGCGAAATAGAGACCGGCCGCCGTGACCCCAAGGAGGAGCGGCTTGAGCGCGGCTCCGCGTCGTTCCGAGGGGATGGCGAGGCTGATCAGGAGCAGGGTGACAAGCACGATGAAGGAGGACAGGTGGGCGGTCGCGGAGAGAGCGGCCAGGCAGGCGAGAGCCAGTCCCTTGAGCTTTCCCCGGCCCGGCATCGCCGCACCCGTGAGAAACAGGACGAAGATGGCCTGGGCGAAGATGTTGTTGAGATTGCCGAAGCCCATGGTCCTGATGTTGACGGGGGCGAAGGTCCACAGGATCACCGACCCGGCGGCGAGCCCCGCCGACGCGCTCCCGAGAGCGAGGGCCAGGGCGAGGATGGAGAAGGACCAGAAGAACGCGGCGCCTTCGCGCACGATCCGGACGTTCGAGACGTCCGGCGAGGCGAGGGGGCTGAGGACGCCGTAGAAGCTGAACCCGTAGGGAAACTCGAACGGTTTTTTGTGATCGGTCCGGCTGATCGGAAACCGGTTTCCCTTCGCGACCTCGGCGAGCTTGTTCCCGTGGAGCTGGGCATCCCCCTGGATGACGAGCGGAGAGGGCGGGAGAACGCCGTGGATGGTGAGCGCCAGCAGCAGGGCGACCTGCAGCCACGCGCGGGCTGAAGAGGCGCCCCGCGCCCGCCTGGCAACCAGCGCGGAGACCACTAAGGCGGCGCCCATCAGCGCGGCGGACTCGACGAGCCACCCCGATCGCCAGAGCCCCGCGGGCAGGACCAGGGCCAGGAACAGGGCGGGCGGAAGCAGGGCGATCCACACGCCCTGGCCGGCAAGCACCTGGGTGGCGACCGAGACCAGGGTCAGCATGCCCAGCGCCACCCAGAAGCGGACGGGAACGCCACGCGATCGGCCGGTCGACGACGAAGCGGGCTCGACCTCCAGCGAGACGAACTGGGTGCCGAGGGTGCGGCCAGAGGCGGGGAAGCCCTCGGTCTCGATTCCAAACACCAGCGAGGAACCGGAAAGGCGCGTCTGCGCGGTGAAGCGCCGCTCGCCGGGCAAAAGCCTTCCGATCAGCGCCCCGTTCGCGGTCAGGTTCACTTCGGTTCGATGGTCGCGCACCTCGAGGTCGATGTCGACGAGCCCCGGACCCACGCCTTCGAAGGAGAACGCCGCCTTCGGACGGGTCCACCTGATGGCTCCCCCGCCGATCTGGTTCTCCCGCGGCTCGAGACCTTCGGTCACGAAAGCGTCGTCGGTGCCGTGGGCGAGGGTCGCGAGCGAGGCCTTATGGCGGGAGACGAGCGGAGGCAGCGAGAGAATCGCCGCGATTCCTGCGAGAATCAGCACCGTCGCCGCGGAACGAAGCGAGTTCATTGAAGCCTGGAGTCTATGCGCCAGGGTTCCTCGTCCGGAGCCGCGATCGGCTCAGCAATCACCCTATCCCCCTCCCAAGGAACGGAAACCCATGCTGACTCTCCTCCTCGCCTTCGCCCTCGACACCCAGGCCCCCGCCCGGGAGGAGGCTGCGATCCTCGCCGCCCAGGACGCGCGCTTCGCGGCCATGGTCAAGGGGGACGCCTCCTACCTCGAGACCGCCCTCGATCCCTCTCTCACCTACCATCACTCCAGCGGCTCCGCCCAGACCAGGGCGGAGTTCATGGCATCGATCAAGGCGGGTTCCCTCAAGTACAAGGCCCTCGACGTCATCGAGCGCAAGGTCCGGCGCGTCGGCTCGATCGCGATCATCACCGGCATCTTCCGGCTCCAGGCCACGAACAACGGCGAGATCGTCGACAGCAAGGCCCGCTTCACCGACGTGTACGAAAACAAGGACGGCCGCTGGGTTCAACTCGCCTGGCAGAACACGCGAATCCCCGAACCCCCCTCGAGCGCGCGCTAAAATCGCATCGGAGCAGCATATGACCAACCTTCAGGCAATCGAACAGGCTCTCGGCAAGGACGCGCGCGCGCTTCTGGATCACCAGAGCACGGGCATCTCGAAGGAACGCCTGCACCTCCCGGGTCCGGACTGGGTCTCGTTGATGCACGGCTCGTCCGACCGCCCGGTCCCGGTGCTGCGTTCGCTGCAGGACATGTTCGGCACCGGCCGCCTCAAGGAAACGGGATACCTTTCCATCCTCCCCGTGGACCAGGGCATCGAGCACTCGGCGGGAGCGTCGTTCGCCAAGAACCCCGACTACTTCGATCCCGAGAACATCGTGAAGCTCGCGATCGAGGGCGGATGCAACGCGGTGGCTTCGACCCTCGGCGTTCTGGGTTCCTGCGCGCGGAAGTACGCCCACAAGATCCCCTTCATCGTGAAGGTCAACCACAACGAGTTCCTGACCTATCCGAACAAGTTCGACCAGATCATGTTCGCGGAGGTCAGGCAGGCGCGGGACATGGGTGCTGTCGCGGTCGGGGCCACCATCTACTTCGGCTCTGACCAGTCCTCCCGGCAGATCGTGGAGGTGAGCCAGGCCTTCAAGATCGCCCACGAGATGGGTCTCGCCACCATCCTGTGGTGCTACCTGCGGAATCCCGCCTTCAAGAAGGACAAGGACTACCACGTCTCCGCCGATCTCACCGGCCAGGCCAATCACCTCGGGGTGACCATCGAGGCGGACATCATCAAGCAGAAGCTGCCCGAGAACAACGGCGGCTACGATGTCCTGAACTCCAAGGAGAATCCCTACGGCAAGACGGACAAGCGGGTCTACACCGAACTCACCACCGACCACCCCATCGACCTCGCCCGCTACCAGCTCGCGAACTGCTACATGGGCCGGGCCGGTCTCATCAATTCGGGCGGGGCTTCCGGGGAGAACGACTTCGCGGAAGCGGTGCGCACTGCGGTGATCAACAAGAGAGCCGGCGGCATGGGCCTCATCTCCGGCCGCAAGGCCTTCCAGCGTCCCATGGCCGACGGGGTCAGGCTCCTGAACGCGATCCAGGACGTCTACCTCTGCAAAGACGTCGCCATCGCCTGAGACCCCGCAAGGAACCGTGAACGAAACTCAAACCGAGAAGCGCCGCTTCACCTACGCGGAGGCGAAGGCCCTCCTGCCCCGGGTGCAGCAGCTCACCCAGGAAGCCCACGAGAAGGTGGAGCGGCTCCTGGGCGCGTCGACCCAGGTGCCACAGACGAGGGAGCAGGCGCAGTCCATCGTGAACGCCTGGGCCTCGGAGATGGGCGCGCTCGGCCTCGACATCAAGGGACTGTGGCTCGTCGATTTCGACAACGGCAGCGGGTACTACTGCTGGAAGCACCCCGAACCCTCCCTCGACTACTACCACACGTACGAGGAAGGGTTTTCGGGACGGGTCCGGATTCAGTAGGAGCGCCGCGCGGGCAGGCCCCTCACGGAACGAAGGGTTCGGGCTCAGCCTTGCCCTTGTGGCACATGGAGCAGGTGATGACTGCTTCCTTGGTGCGCGGGCCGAAGTAGTCGGCCTTCTTCGCCTTCATGTCCTGAACGAGCTTGATCATGCGGCGGGCGTCGGCCTTGTGGGGCCGCTCGTCCTTCTCGTACTGCTCGAGGACGTGGCAGAAGGTGCACTTCACGCCGAGCTGTTCGGTGAAGCCCTCCATGGTCTTCTTCAATTCGTCGGCGGTGATGGTCTTCGGCAGAACCTGGAGGTTCTTGTGCTCGGGGGCCGCGAGGGCGTTGCCGCCCAGGAGGGTGACGGCGAAAATGAAGGCAGGGATGGATTGGTTTCTCATTGACGTTTCTTGATGACTTTCCTTGGTGAAGAAGTGTCGGTCAGCGGGTGGCCGGGGCCGGCCGGGGCCGGAAGTTTGCCTCGATGTGGGTCGCGATGGCAAGAATCTCCTCTTCGGAGAGGCGGCCTCCGAAGGCCGGCATGTCCGGGGCCTCGCCCTTGGTGATGACCTCGATCATGTCGTTCATGGTGCCGTCGTCCCAGAAGGTCTCCCGGGTGAAGTCCTTGGGTTTGCTTTCGAGCTTCGCGATGTCCGGCCCGTCGCCTTTGCCCGAGGCGCCGTGGCAGGAAACGCACTCGACCTTGTAGTCGCGCGCGGCCTTCACCACGAGTCCCTCCTCGTACTGCGGCTTCCCCGGGAGGTCCCGGTCCTCGTACAGGGCCAGGGCGCCCAGGCCGAACATGAAGGCGAGCAGGCCGATCACTCCCGAGGCGCGCAGCTTCCGCGAGGTTCGAATCTCCGGAAGGAGCATGAGCGTCCCGATCCCGACCGCGGGCAGGAGCGCGCTCTCCACCCACTGGAACCCGTGGACGTACTTGCCGAACTGGAAGAGCCAGAGGAAGTACCACTCGGGCCGGGGCACGTATTCCGTATCGGCCGCGGCCGCCCTCGGCTCGAGCGGCGCCTGGAACAAGGCGGCGATGACCCAGGCCGCGATGGCGATGAGACCGCAGGCCGGAATGAGCCAGGTCCCCGAGGCCTTCGCGGCCCGGTCGAGGGCGTCCTTGAATCCGACGAGCACCAGGATCACGAGCACGAGGGGCAGCGCCGTCACATGCAGGGCGTAGAAACGCGGGAGGGTCGCGGCGCCGAAGGTCGGGCCCCCGCGCAGCATGTCGGCCTGCAGCCCTCCGACCACGGGAACGGTCTCCACGATCCCGAGCCGGACCGAGGTGCCCCAATAGGCCGGCTGGTCCATGGGAAGAACGTAGCCGGTGAAGCAGAAGCCGATCATAAGGAGCAGGGCCACGACACTCAGCCGGAACTCCCACTTCCGCTCCCGATGGAACTCGGTGAGGACGCCGGCGATCACCATCAGGAAAGCGGCGACCACGATGCCCGACGAGAGGTGATAGTGCATCGCGCGAAGCAGGGCGCCGATCCCCCCCTGCTGGCGGATGTAGAGAACGCTCGAGAAGGCCTCAGCCTGGGAGGGCACATACGACATCGACAGCCCGATGCCGCTCCCGATGAGGAGCCCGGCGAAGACCAAGGCGCACAGCGCTGCGGCGCCGTGCAGTCTCGACATCCAGTCGATCGGCGGTTTCGGTTCGTCCATCACGATTCCATGGGCTCGGAGGTGTTGAGCCCGGGCCTGAACCTGACGAATCTGAGCATCAGTCGACCTCCCTCGACCTTCGTCTCGAGGCGGTCGAGGGCGCGAGGTGCGGGACCGCTCGTGGGCTTGCCCTCCTCGTCGAAATCGCTCTTATGGCACGGGCAGCCGAAGCCGTTCGAGACGCGCTGGACGAGGCAGCCGGTGTGGGTGCAGATGGCGGAGACCGCCTCGAACGCCTCACCCTGCCTCCGCAGGTAGACGCTCTCGTCGACCACGGTCTTCTTCCAGCGATCCTCGATCTCCCGGCGGAAGCGTCGGGCCTTCCAGGGTCCGTCGCCGATGTCGGCGACGGGGCCGAGATCGATCCAGTTCCCGGAAGCGCCCGGGGCCGTTCCCTTCGAACGGGCGCCAAGGGCGAAGAACAGGCCCGCGGGGATGGCGGAGAGTCCGGCCACTGCAGCCGCGAGTGCCTGCCACGACTTGAGAAGAGTGCGCCGGTCGATCAGCATAAAAACGCGAGAATAGCTCCAAGCAGCGCGGAAAACCGCGGCCCGGAACTTCATCCGGGCGCAAAAAAAGGAGGCGGCCGAAGCCGCCCCCGAAGCGCTATCCCGAGAACGGGATCAGTGCTGGCCCGCCGCGGTGGCGGCCACACCCAGGTACTTGACGTTCTTGAACTTCATCTGGATGTCCACCTTCGAGACCGTGCGGTCCATATTGGGCATCTCCCCCTTGACCGTGCGGTGCACCGGCATCCACCACTTCCCGTTCTTCTCGAAGAGGTCGTCGTAGACCATGGTGCCCAGGGGGATCTTCTTGTCGCCCATCATCATGTAGAACTCGACCGGGTAGTAGTTCGCGATGTAGCGGCCGTCTTCCGTGCGGATGTTGCGCTCCTGGTTGATCATGAACTCGATCGGCCCGCCGAGCTTCCGGGTGAGCTTCTTCACTTCCTTCTTCTTGGGATCGACGAGGTACCAGGAGCCCATCGCGGTGTCTCCCTCGATGCGCATCTCCACCATGCCGTCGGGACGCTTGTTGTTCACCATCTTGAAGCCGGCCTTGCCCACCCCGTACTTGTCCTCGAAGTTCTCGTAGGCGCGGTGGGTGATGAACTGGGACATATAGGCCTTGGCTTCGGAGCGAAGCTGGCCGTCGCACTTGTCGCAGTCGAAGTCGAGGATGAGGTTCTTGTCGACCGTGACCTTGGCCATCACCGGGGGCTTGCCGAGGTTGATGATCTCGAGGTCGGCGGTGAGGCCGGGGAAACCGTTGTCCCAGATGTAGCGGTTCAAGGAAGCAGCCTTGAAGATGGCGCGCGCCTCGGGATCGTCGGCGAGCTCGGCCGCCTTCGCGTTCGCGCGGTTCGCGAGGTGCGGCTCGACGTCCGCCACCTTCTGGATCAGGTCGCCCTGGAGCTTCGCCTTCTTGAGCCGGGAAACCAGGGCGATGCCGCGCTTGCCCGCGATGGTGTCCACGTGGCTGTAGTCCATGCCTACGATCCCCACGCCCTTGGCGAAGTAGTAGGTCTGGGTCGAGAGGGACTTCGTGGTCTCCCACGACAGCGTCGTCTTCAGGACTTCGAAGGTTCCCATCGGTGTCTCGAGAGTCTCCAGGCCGTCAATGCGGGACGTCCACTTCTGGAGGCGCTTCGTCCGCTCGGTCACGCCCTCGGGCTGCTCCGACATGGGTTCGCTCCACTTGTAATCCTTGCCGAAGACCTGGTTGGCGCGCACGACGGAGACCGCGGGCTGGTAGGAGAGGATCTGGCCGCCGGCGCGATTCTCGAAGCTCGAGTGCATCTGGATGCCGTTGTTCGGATCGTAGGTATAGAGCTGGTAGCTGCCCTTGTTGTCGATCAGCTTGTAGGCGGCGGTGCGGCCGGCGAAGTCCGTGCCCGCGAAGGAACGGGTGCGGTCCTCGGTTCGCTTCGTGCCGTCGGCCATGGTGTAGGTCCACTCGTAGGTCCACTCGTCGGCCTGGAAGAACGGGAAGTACGCGCCGATGTCGGCGAGCGCCATGCCGCCCACCTGCTTGCCGCCGATCTTCGCGGAGATGAGTTCGCGGTCGAACCGGAGGGTCTGGCCGGCCTTGGGCGAATAGATCATGAACTCCTTCTTGACCGGACCGATGCCCTTGGCCAGCCAGGTGATGGAGGTGAAGGTGGATCCGCCGGGATTGATGTACCGGAAGGTCGCCTTGAGGCAGTCCTTGAACTCGCCCGCAGGCGTCGCGATGGACTCGTAACCGTCGAGAACCACTTCGCTGCCGCGCACGCTGCCGTCGGAGATCTTGTGGGCGTTCTGGTAGGTCTTGCCGAACGCGTTCCGGGCGTTATAGAACTCGAAGGGCGGGTCGTTGGTGACGAGACCCTTGTCCTCTTCCTCGCCGTAGTGGAGGTACCGGTCCGCTTCGATGCGGAAGATGTAGTACCAGCCCTTCTGGTCGATGAGTTTCTTGGCCTTGGTGCCGTCGGGCATGTCGACCTCACCCTTGATGGTGAAGGTCTTGGTGGTGTAGTTCACCTGGCCGTCGGGCTGGTAGGCGTGGAACTGGTAGGTCCACGAGTCTCCTTCGCCCGTCGGGTAGTACTCCTGGAGGTTGATGCCCTGCGCGGAGGCCGCGGTTGCGGCGCCGGCGAGGATGAGGGAAAGGACGATTGAACGCATTTGTGTCTCCTTAGGAATTCTTCTTGGCGATCTCGACGATCAGCAGATACAGCTCGACGGCCTGGGCTTCGGTGATCTTGCCGGCATGGCCGATCATCTTTTCCTTGCCCTTGAGAATGATGTCCACCAGCTCGGCCTTCTGGGTCGAGCGGGTGGCGAGCCACTGCTTGGTGGCCCACGCCGGGACGCCCTGCAGCGGGTCGCCGTCTCCGAGCTTGCCGTGGCACTTCGTGCACTCGGCGCGGTAGTACGCGGCAACGCTCCAGGGCGCGGCCACTTCCGCCGGACCCTTCGTCTCCGAGGGCGGCCCGGGATTGACGGGAGCCTGCGAGCCTCCGGTCGCGGCGGTCGACGAACCGGCAGCCGCGAACAGATTCGGGTACTCCTTGATCAGGGTCTCCGTGAACTCGAGGCCCGCATGCTCGTATTTCTCGCCGAAGGCGGTGAGCTTCCCCGAGCCGTCGGCCGCGGTGTGGCACACCACGCACTTGTCGCGATTCGCGGCGACCGCCCGCGGATGGGCGTTGTACAGGTCCATCAGCCGGGGCATCGACGAGGCGGGGATGGTGACGAGAAAGGTCAGGGTCGCGGCGCCAAGGGCGAGCCGGGTGGAAAGGGAACTCAAGGGCGGCCTCCGTTAGGGCGGGGGTTTCGGGGGTGTCGAAGTTCGATGTGCTGGAAGAGGATCCGCTGCTGCTCTTCGGTGAGCAACGGCCGCAGCTCGACGAGGTTTCTCGCCACTTCCTGATCAAGCTCGGATTCGAGGCGGGACACTTCAAGCAGCGATTTCGCGACCGCGGCCTCATCGAGGACGCCGGGAGCGGCGAGCAGGGAGGCGAGTTCCTGGCGCTTCGCGTCGACCGCGGCCTGGCGGGCCAGGAGGCTCGGGTGGTGCGCCATGGCGATCTGGTGGATCTTCTCTTTCTGCTCGGCCGAGAGATCGAGGACCGCGAAGGGATCGTCGGAGGTGGCTTGAACCGGGGTGCGCCACGCGTGAACGCCGTAGGTGACGGCGGACGAAACCAGCACGGCGAGCACGACCGTGGCGAGAGTGGATCTGAATCGCATGAAGGATGCCTGCCCCATCGTCCGTTCTCAGGGCTGACCCTGAGGCGGAGCCACTTTCGCGTAGAAGGAGGTGAGGGTTTCGGAAGGCGCGGCGGAGAGCCGCAACGGGGGCGGCTGGACTTCGCGGGCCTTCGGAGTCAGGAGGACGTTCGTGGCGACACTCGCGACCAGCGCGGCCGCGACGGACAGCGACGCGGCGACTCTGCGGTTTGGGGTCCTGGACGCAGAAGCGAGAGGAGCCCGGGACATGAAGGCATCGGCGAGGCCATAGCGGCCGAGCCGGGCCTCGCACGCGGCGCAATCCTGGACGTGGGCTTCGATCTTCCGGTACCGGTCAGGCGAAAGTTCCCCATCCCGGAAGCGGGACAGGGTTTCACCATCGATCGAGCAGAGGGACTCCATGCGTTCTTTGGTAGAAACACCGCCCGCGGGGAAATATTTCAGTCCCGAAGAAATCGGGCGAGAGCCTCGCGGCCCCGGAAGACCGCGTTCGCGACATCGGACTCCGTGCAATCGAGGGTTTTCGCGATCTCCCGGTACGAGCGGCCCTCGGCGGCCTTCAGCCACAGCGCCTTCCTCTGCCGCTCCGGGAGGTTGGCCAGCGCGCGACGAACTTCCTTCAGTTCGAGCGCCCTTTCGGGCGTCGCCCTGGAAGGGCGATCGTTCGCGGCCTCGAGGGCCACTTCCGGCCGGCGCTGCTTCGCGCGGATGACGTTGAGGGAAAGCCGCCGCGCGATGGTGTAGAGCCACGAGACGAACTGGCCGCGGCCCTGGTAGTCGCGGGCGTGGCCGACCAGGCGAAGGAAGGTCTCCTGGGCGATATCCTCGGCGTGGCCCCGGTCGCGGGTGAGGCGCGCGCTCATGCGCACCAGGCGGTCGCGGTGGCGGGCGATCAGCGACTCGAGCGCCGACTCCGAACCGCTCGCCACCTGAGCCATGAGCTCGTCGTCGAGGAGGCGATCCTCGATCATTCGACCGGCGGCGGGAACCAGGGCAGCGCTCATAAGGGGACGGACTTGCTGACTGTCTACTCCTGCGCCCAGAGGCGAGTCAAGCGACCGGAGCAGGCCGGGGCTCGAACCGGGCCTTCAGCCAGTCGGCGATGAGAACTCCAACCTCGTCGCCCTCGAAGTCGATGGGAAGGGCGTGGAAGGCGCCGGGCATCTCCACGAACGTCTTGTCCTTCGAGCCGAAACGCGAAAACGCATCTCTCGTCCCCTGAATGGGAACGACCCGGTCGTCAGTCCCATGGAGGACGAGGAGCGGCGCCTTGATGTCTTCCCCCCGGGCATGGACGCGCTCGATGGCCGCGATGGCCGCGACCGAAAGCGCGGGCGTAGTACGGGCGCGCCAGAGCGGATCGTCGCGGTAGGCGTGACAGACGGCGGGGTCGCGGACCAGCGCGCGGTCGTCGAGGCCGGGGTCGACGCTGAGCGCGGGCCGGAAGCGGGCCAGGAGGGGAAGGATCAATCGAAGCAGGGGCGACGTCCCGGAGATATCCAGGGCCGGCGCCATGGCGACGCATGCCCGGACGCTGCCCGGCGATTCCAGGGTGAAGTCGAGAGCCTGGAGGCCGCCCAGGGAGAGGCCGATGAGCGACGGGAGGCTCCCGCACTGATCCTCGACCAGGTCCACGAACCGGGTGAGGTCGTCGCGAAGCTCCTCCCAGGAAGCCGCGTAGTTCGCCGGACCGGCCGAACGGCCCGAGCCGCGGCGGTCGAAGGCGAAGACCTCGAACCCCTGCTCGGCCAGGAACGCGCCCAGCCGCAGATAGGGCATCGATCTCGAGTGGTCGCCCAGGCCGTGAATCAGCACCACCGGCCCCGGACCGTCCCGGGGGACGAGAATCCGGTACGTGGAAAGAGCGAGGCCGTCCCGGGTGATGAAGGACCCGTCCACCGTCTCGAGGCGACGCGAAGCGTGAGCCTGGGATGCCAACGAGACTAGTGTTTCTTGTCGCCGCCGGGCGGAATGAAGACGGGAAAGGGCGAGATCGAACCGCCCGTTTCCGCCGAGCCCACGATCTTCGAGATGCCCTCGTGATCGACTTCATCGATCCGGATCACCGAGTGCATGGGCACGTAGAACCTCTTCACCCCCGCGAACTCGTGTTTGAGGCTGTCCTCCGACGGGTCGATGACCACGGAGGATTTCTGGCTCCAGAGCAGGTTCGAAACCTCCACGAAGCCGAACAGATCCGCGGACCCCACGCTCTTCGCGTACAACTCGTAGACCCGACTCTGGCTCACGAAGGTGATGCGGTAGACGCGTGGCGCAGCCATGGGATGGCTTCTAGGTTACCAACGGGAGTCGACGGATCCGGCCGCCCTCCGGGATTTCAACCGCGGACCGGCCCCGACGCGGGACGCCCGGGCGGCATGACCGCGTCCGCGGCGGCCTGGCTCTTGAGCAGAAGCTGGATATAGGGCGAGGTACCCACGAGCCTGATCCCGGCGGCCGCCCGCCGGTTCAGGGCGCGCAGACCCGCCTCGTCGGCGCCCACCAGCTGCGACAGGTCCAGCCAGACCCGCGCGCCGAGGGGCTCGCATTCGCGCTCGAACTCCCCGAGCATTTCTTCGTTGAGCCAGCCATGCAACGCCACCGAAACCATTTCTCCCTGATCAGTGCGGCTGAGTCGAAATGCCAAGATGGTTTACCCGGGCTGGTCCTCTGCAGATGGCGTGCCTGATCGTCACCCGAGGGTCCCTCAAACCCGAATCTCTCTCGCCGGAAAGCAGTTACAGTCAACGACCCGCTCTTCTCGGGATGATCGCCCGCGCCGATCGCTGTTGGCTGGCCCGCACCGGTGTTGAGATGTCGACATCGCGGGCCGCTTCAGCGGAAACGGCATGGGACCGGTCAAGCGCGAGGTCGAATCCCGCGGAGCATTTTCGCGGCTTCACCCGCGGTTGTCGCTGTTATTCTGTGCGGGCGAAAGGAACCTCATATGTCAGATCATCGCCTGCCCGCCAGTCTGGGACTGTTGTTCGCCGCGGCCCTGGCCGCCGCCCAGACCATCCAGATGCCCAAGGTCGAGATCGAATCCGACCCAAAGACCGACTTCACCACCTTCAAGACCTTCCGCTGGAAGGACTCGCAGGTCCCCTCCGATAATCCGGTGGTCCACTCGAGCACGACCGTCTACGTCGAGCGGGGCCTCGCCGCCAAGGGCCTCACCAAGAAGACCGAGGGCGAGGCCGACCTCCAGGTTCGCTACTACACGGCCAAGGACGAGAGCATCAAGGGCACCGGGCATCAGGAGAGCGTGCCCCTCGCCGGAAACCCGACGAGCGCGTCGACTCACGTCGACTTCAGCAAGCAGACGAGCGGACTGCTCATCCTCGAGCTGTATCGCAGTTCCGACATGGTCCTCGTCTGGAAGGGCTCGACCGTGACCCCTGCCGTCGACAAGAACCGGCTCGACACCGAGGTCGCAACCGCGGTCCGGCGGCTGATGGCGAAGTACCCGCCGAAACCCGCAGGCAAGTAAGCGAGCGGGCCCCGGAGGGAGACGGCTCAGGGGGTTACTTCTTCGGGCTGAACGCTTCCTTCACCTGTTCGCTGATCGCCTTGAAGTTCTTGGACAGGAGCTTCTCTTCGTCCTCGGTCAGGATTCTGAAGGGGACGCGAATGAGACTGTCCCGGAACTTCACGTTGAGCCAGTGCTGGCCAAGCTTGATGCCGCCCGGCACCTTGAAGTAGAGCCGGCCCAGGCAGGCGCGCTTGTCGCTCAGTTCGACCTGATCCCAGGGCATCGCGCGGTCGCTCAGATCGGAGAAGAAGCCGAGGCGGCAGGCCTGGGTGGCGCTCGGCGGGAAGTAGTTGATGGAGTCGCGCTGGACCTTCGCGCGATTCTGCAGGGCCTGGGTCTTCCCTTCCCTGAACTCGGGGACGGTCGGAAGAGGAAGCGTCTTGCCGTCCGGCGTATCGAGCGAGATCGCCCCGCGGGTCAACTCGTAAGCCTTCACCCCATCGCGCACGGTGATGCCCACCTCGACGAGCAGCCATTCCTCGCCGACCGACCGGTTGGCCGGCTGGTACCCGAGGATGACGTAGCCCTCGTTGTTGTACGCGGCGCGAACGAACTTGCCCTCCAGGGTCATGATCTGGGGCACGCCGGACTGCGGTATGGCCACGACCGGGGGTGTCGGTTTCTGGGCCTCGGCGGGCGCAGCCGACCACAGGGCGGCAACGCCGACCAGAACCACAGATAGTGCTTTCGTGTATTTCATTGAATTCTCCTGTTTGAGCCTGTTCCTGACCGTGCTTCGAGGCACGTTTCATGCCCGATGCGTGCCCGCGGGCTCGAACAGCTTATCTCGCTGAAGAACGGGCGCTTGCCGGGGAGCGCCGGGGTCGCGTCCCGCCGCCGGAAGGCGCGCCCTTGCCTGTATTTCGACAGCCGCTGGCGGTATGTCGACACCCCTCGAAGAGCCCCGACCGACCCGGCGAGGCCTTCAGTGCGCGTGGAGCTTCGCCTGAAGTTCCACCATGGCCTCCTGGGAGACCTTCAGGAGTCCTTCCTGCGGACGATCGAGATCGGTGATCAGAAACAGGACGGTCGCGAAGGTGATCGCGATGGCGATCTCGAGATCGAAGTGGCGCGTCTCGGACTGGCCGATCTGGGCCCCCAGCATGATCATGGCGGCGATGAGAAGCAGGTACAGCGTGGCCCAGATGGTGGGCGGGACGCGGTTGCGAATGCCCATGGTCACCCGTTCCAGGTGCAGATCGATGACTTCGTTCAGGGACTGAACGAGGAGCCCGGTGGAGATGGAGCCGGGGGTGAGACGTCCGGCATCTTCGGCGAGCGCCCACATCTTGTCGTGCAGCGCGACGGATTCGCGCAGGGCCAGGGGAAGGTCTGTCTGGCCCATAGCCGCCTTCACCCGCACGTCCAGGTAGTCGCGCAGGAGCCCGCGCATCGCCGCCCGGGACGTCTCGTCCAGGAATCCGGCCCGCAGCCAGGCCTGCTCGATGGCATTGGCCTCCTTGACCACCAGCGCCTTCCGGGACTCGGCGCGCGTGGCCGCCCCGTTGAACGTGAAAGCCAGCAGGAACGACAGCAGTCCCATGACCGCCCCGACCATCGCGCCGGACACCTCCAGTTTCCCCTTACCGCTGCGCAGGCGCGCCCTCCCCCGCAGAATGCCGATCTCGATGCACGCGAAGACCAGAGCCATGGTCAAGAGGAGGATCCACCAGACCGAGAACCGGTCGAGGAACATCAGCGGGGACCCATCGATCCGGCGAGGCTCATCAGATTCTGGGGCTCCACCCGGATGACCCCGGCGCGCGGAGCGTCGATATCGGCTATGAGAAAGAAGGCGATCGCCATCACCAGGGGCAGGACGACCAGGAACACGCGTTCGTTCGTGAAGTTCTGGACGCCGTAACCCACCAGCAGGTGGCTCAGGATGGCGATCGCGAACATCAGGATCCAGGCCGCGCGAGGGATCCGGTTCCACCAGGCCGCCTGGGCATAGCCCTGCGAGTTCAGGACATCGTTCATGCCCTCGGTCGCGAGCGTGATCGAGGGAGACAGTGGTGCGGCCTCCACCGCGCGAACGACGGTGGACCACAATTCAGCCTGCAGCTGCGCGGTGCGCGCGTCGACCTGACGCACGCGCTCGCGGTCGCGGATCGTGTAGAAGAGGATGCGCTGAGAGAGATAGTCCCTGAGCAGCGCGCGAACCCTCGTCGCCTCCGCCGCGGGCAGCAGGTCGGCGCGCAGGTATTCGGTGCCGATGGCGTTGGCCTCTTCCTCCTCGAGGTTCTTACGCTGATCGTACCGGCCCACGGCCATGGAAAAGGTGAAGCCGATGATCAGCCCCAGCAGGGTCAGGGTGGCGGAGAGGACCAGCGACAGATTGTCGCGCGATTTCTGGTCCGGAGTCTGGACCCTCTTGAGCAGGGCGGACCCCGTGGTGATCGAGAAGAGGAGAATGACGAAGGAGACCACGAGGACGAGCAACGGATAGTCGGTCATCCTGAATATCATCGCTACCTCTTCGCGGCCGGTTTCGTGACAGGCGTGGGCGAGGCCAGGGAGCCGGGCGCCCCGAACGCTATGTCCGCGCCGTACCAGATGCGGTCGCCGCTCACGAGCAGGCCGGTCGGCTTCAACTGAAGATCCAGCTTGATGCCCTGCACTTCGAGGGACTGCTTGATGCCGGCGGGCAGCCGGATCGGCTTGATCAGTTTCTGCGGGATCTTGACGTTGAAGCCCCGGTCGACGATGTTGCCGAGAATGCCCTTGATGTCGACCTTGTTGAGGGTCGCCTCGCAGGCGGCGCGACGGTCCTTGATCACTTCCTGCACCGCCGCCCACGCCTGTTCCGAGGGATCCACGTAGATCCGCACCTGCAACTCTTCGGGGAAGTCGGGAGACAGGGTGATGGCGGCTCCGGCACTCGATATCTTGAAAGCTCCGGCCAGGCGATAGTCCTGCGGGATCACCCCGCCCGTCACCGACTTCGTGACTTCGACGTCGCCGCAGATCATGTTGGCCGCGAGGCCCTTGCTGTCCCACTTCAGTCGGATGTCCGCGTCGCCCTGGCCTTCGGCCAGCCGCACCGGAAGGCTGACCGACACGCGGTCCCGGCTGAACACCACGTCCGGCGTGCCCGGCTTCAGGAGACCCCGCACCTGATGGATCTGCACATCGAGCACGTACTTCCCCACCGTTTTCTTGCCGAAGACGGCCTTGACCTTGACCTCACCCTCCTTATGGACCTTCAGGTTCTTGAGGGTGAGGGTCAGCTCGTTGAAGAGACCGGTCACGATCTGATCGAGAATCGACCGGGTGAAGCTCGTAGGGATGCCGATCATCACGCCGCCCCGGGGGGCGCTCGCGAGACTCTTCTCGCCATTCGCCACAACCACCGCGCTGAGCCGCTGCTGCAACGCGTCGCGCTTTTCCAGAAGGGCCTGCAACTCCGTCTCGGTCGGCGGCGGCGGCAGCTCGGGCGGCGAGGTGCTCCAGTACACGAAGGCCGCACCCCCGCCAAGGGCGATAAGGACCAGCGCGAGGGCGATCCGTTTCATCTGGCCGCCTCCGCCGAGGGTTTCGCCACCGGAGACTTCGCCGCCGCAGGTTTCTCTTTCGGACCATTCTCCGCGCCGGCCGGCTGCCAGGGACCGGCCTTCGCATGCAGCAGGACCCACAACCTTTTGTTCGCCGGGATCACCTGGCTCACCGAAATGGCGAGAGGCAAGGCGCCCGGTTTCGCGACCACCGCGCCTTCGGTGAGACCGCCGACCTTGATCGCCTGTTCGAACTGCACCGGAACCTCGATCTCCGGAATGGCGCTCTGGATCACCTCGAGGTTGGCGCGGACCAGGCCGTCGAGGACGTTGGCGGCCAGATCGCCGATCGAGGACTCGAGAACGTTGAAGTGCTTCAGCTTCACCCGGGCCGAGAGCTTCCCGCCCTCGAACTTGAAGTCCTCGAGGCTGCCGGCCAAAGAGAGGGTGGCGCTTGCGTCCGGCACGTCGGTGCTGCTGACCCGGGCCTTGAACAGGAGCCCCGCCTGGCCGCCGCGAAAGAGCGGCTCGGCCGACTCGATCCGCAGGCGCACCCGGTTGGCGATCACCATCTCCGGCGGCAGCGAAGCCCGCAGGAGGCTCCCCAGCAATTCCTCGGAAACCCCGATCACGATCTGGTCGGTGGTGACGATTTCACCCTTCTCGGCCTGCGCGATCAGCTTCTCGAGGTTCGCGATCTGCGTCCTCCGCGACTCTGCGGCGACCCGCGCCATCGCAACCTCCGGGGCCTCGCGAGCGTGGCAGCCGAGGAGAAAGGCAAGGCTGAACACTCCGGCGAGGAGAGCGCGGTTCACTTCCAGTCCAGTCGGGCGGTCGGACAAAGGGATTTTCTGATCATCGAGTTCGGCTCACCCCCGAAGGGGCGCAGCCTCACGCTGTCATTATCCCACGCCGGCTCATGACTCCCGGACCTGGCGCGCGACCAGTCACGCCCGCGGCACCTCCCGGTCGATGCGCGTCTCAGAACCGGAATGTCAGGAAGACCTGACCACCCTGGAACTCGAGTTCGCCGCCCAGCTCGGCGCTCAGCGCTCCGCGGGCCATGGTGTACTTGTTGTACTTGTACTGCGCCCCGACGCCGATATTGCGGGAGAAGTAATAGTCCGCCGCGAAGCGCCAGTCGGTTACCGATGCGGTCGCGTTCTCGAGGTCCACCTTGATGTAGAGGAAGTCGGCGTGCAGCGCGAGATTCTTCACGGGCCTCGCGGTGGTGTAGGCGCCCACCGCCCCGGTGATCGCCCCGATGCTGGTGCTCCGGTCGAGGGTCCGGCTCTGCCCCCCCACGGTGCCCGTGGCCTTGATCCCCGCGTCCAGGGTCAAGTGCCCCAAGCCGATCGAGGGGCCGATCTCGAACTGGTCGTTGCGAAGAATAGCGAACCGGTAGTACCCCCCGAGGACCTTGGCCCCGCTCGTCGAGCTGGCGGTGAGGCCGGCATTGTAGGTCTCGCCTCCCCAGACGAAATCGCGCTGCAGCGTCTGGTCCGCGCGTTCGCGGCTCAATTGGGTGTAACTGAGCTTGAGCTGGTGCCGCCGCCCCACCCGCCAGGTGCTGTCCACCCAGAAGGTGTTCACCACCTGGTCCTGGCCCAGGTCTCTTTCGAAGCTCACCTGCCCGGACCCCCCGCTCGGCCCCGTGTAGTTGAGCACGGTGTCGGCCTTCAGGTTGAAGTAGCCGACATCGATCTGGAACTTCGTCTCGTCGGCGCTCCCGGCGCTGGACGACTGGGCCATCGCCGGCTGCGACAAGGCAAGGGCGGCCGTCACCGCCAGGAACGTCATGCGCGCATTCATTGTCGTGTTCATCCTCGAATATCGGTTAGAAGCGGAGCACCAGCCCCGCCATCAGTTCGAACTGCTTCAGCGAGTCCTGGCAGAAGCCGAAAGGATCGCAGTAATCGGAATTGGCATCGTTCAGGCGGGTGGGGTTGTAGCGAACGTGCATCCTGACTCCCGTCTTCTTTCCGGGAAACCACCGAACCCCGGCCCCCGCCGACCACGCGAATTTGGTCTCGCTCTCCAGGTACGAAGCGCTCAGGAACGTGGCGCCGAGGCCCCCGAAGAGGAAGGGCCGGACGCGCGCCTCCTCCACGCCGAACTGGTACACGAAGCTGCCGTGGAGCTGGCCGACATTGACATCGAAAAGATCCGCTTCGGCGGTTGCGGTGGTCAGATGGAGCGCGCTCTGCTGCTGGGCGAAGGAGATCTCGGCGCCCACATGCGGGGAAAGGAAGTGGGTCACCGCTCCGCCCAGGGTCAGGCCGCTCTTGAGCCGGAGTTCCGTGATCTCCGCGGCCTTGTTCTCGATCTCCGCCGAGGAGGTCCAGCCGCCGAGCAACGCGAGCTCCGTCTTCTGGGCCCACGCGGACGGCGCCATGAGCAGCAGGGCCGCGAACGTCGGGAGCATCTTCATCGCGCACCCATTTCCGGAAGCAGGACCATGAAGCCCTGGAAACCCGTGGGGCCGGCTCCGTAGCCGGCGATGGTCCTCCCGTCCGGGGAAATGGCCTGGATGAATCCGGTGTTCACCCAGCCCTTGAATGCGTCGGGAAGACCGTTGTCGCGGAGATAGTCCTGAAGAAAGAACGGCTTGCCGTCGAACCAGATCAGTGACTCGGCGTCGAGTCCGAACGAAAAGGACCCGCCGATCACCCGGCCATCTTCGCTGGTGGCGAGCATCAGGGTCTGGTAGGGGAGATTCTGGAGCCTTCGGGGTCGTTCAACCGGATAGCACGTCACGCCACTCGCCTCGGTCCACACCCAGCCGCTGCTTACTTTCGTGTCGTAGGGGTCGCAGGCCGCTCCGACGATGAGGGAGCCGTCGCGATTGGCCGCGAAGGCCTCGCCCACCATTCCCGAGGGCCCGCGGAAGATCTCCTGCTTCCGGTCCACCCATTTGGCACCCTGCCGGAATCCGGTCGGGTGCTGAACCCAGCCCGCCACCACCCGGCCGTCGCCCGAAACGGCATTGGCCCGGCTGGAGGTCGGGTTCTCGGCTCCGAGGTCGACCATCCCCGTAGACTCCTCCCACCGGAACGCGTGGGCGACCTTGCACCCGTTCCAGCCGAGTCCGACCAGGACCTTGCCATCGTCGTTTCCGTCGAAGACGCTGCTCAGGTAAAGGTCGCACGCCGCGGCATTGGGAACGAGGCTGCCAATCGACTTCCACTGCTTGCCGCTGCCCGTCCAGATCGCCGCGACCTCGTGGCCGGACTCCAGGATGTTGCCGGCGATGCTCTTGCCATCCCGGCTTACCGTAACCGCGGCAAGGCCGCCGATGGGCACAGCGTTGTGGGTGGGCATCCAGTGGAGGGCTCCGCCCGAGTAGAAGCTGCCGACCACCACGAACCCGTTCGCCCCCAGATCCTTGGGGAGGACATCGGTTGGAAGCTCGATGAAGACGGGCTTGCCCTTGGGCTCGGCCGCCTCGGCCGAGCCCAGGAGGGCAAGAAGGGCGACCGCCCACAGCACTCGCTTCATGGCGATACCCTCTCCGCCTCTACTTGACGCTGATCATTACGGCTTCGGTGTAGGTGATGTCGACCTTGTCACCGACTTTCAGCCCCTCGATGTTCTTGACGTCGGCGATCCGGAAAGTCACGGTCTTCTTTTCGTCGGTCACCACGGTCACGGACGGCACCTTGAGGTCGATGGCCTTGACGGTCACGGTGGCGGTCTGCTGCTGCGAGATCGTCCCGCTGGGCTTCGCTCCGGTGCCACGCTGAACGGAGGCGTCGATGGCGGGGGCGGCGGGCGCCGGCTGCCCGGGCTTGCGGATCGAGTACGCGGTCGACTCGTAGTAACGGAACGTGACCGTGTCGCCGACCTTCAGTTCGCCGAAGCGCTTGATCTCGGGGCCGGCCACCACCGTCTCGATGCGGCCTTCCTGGCCTTTCAGGGTGAGCTCACGGGTTTCGTGGCTGATGGCCTCGATGGTGGCGGTGCGCTCGATGGCTTCGGTCTGAACCACGGGCTTCTGGCCCTGGGCAAAGGCGGGAGCCGCGCACAGCGCGGCGAGGGCGACGACGGTCATCTTCAGTTTCATTTCATGTCTCCTGGTGTTGTTGATTTGTGGACTCCATGGCGGACCCCATGCGATCAGGACGCGCCTGCAAGCCACCCCGTCCCTCTGCACGTCTCGTGCCCATGGGCGCGGCCACGTCAAGGCGATCGCATCTGGCTGATTAAGAGAGAGTTGCGGGTCCTGTCCAGAACTCTGGCAAGCAGTCGGGTGGTGATATTCCGACAGCGACGGGACGACAGTCAGTGCCGCAGAAACCGTCTCACCAGTGCCAGGCCAGATAGACCCGCACTTCCGGGTTGCGCTGGTTGACCGTATAGCGTCCCGGCGTGATGCCCGGGGGCAGGCTGACGCCCGTCACATCGTAGTGACTCTGACGAAGGAAGATCGACCCGTCCACACCGATCGCGGTTCGGCCCCACAGGGGGACGTCCAACTTCGCCTGGAGCTGGTGAAGGTTGTGCTCGGCGCTCAAGCCCTTGAGGTCGCCGCTGTATACGGAACCATTCGACACGTTGATGTAGTTGAACCGATAGCGCACGTTGGCGAGAGGCGCTCCCTTGCGCAGCAGAATCAGATCCCAGGAGGCGCCGACACCAGGACCATAGTCGTACTCCCGGTAACGTTCCTGGTTGGCCACATCGGCCAGGAAAGCGTAGTCGGAGTTCACCGCTCCGAGCAGGATGCCGTAAAGCTGCCCGTAGGAGAGGAGCTGCAGGGAGGTGGCCACGTTGAACCGGGACTGGAGCGCTGCCCCCAGGCTCTGCGCGCCGAATTCATAGGCCTCGTTATCCACGTAGTCGAAGTCCTGGATGAACGCGAAGGTGTGCTTCTTCGCCTCGCCGATCGGTTTCGAGTACAGATCGCCGCGGATCAGCAGCTTGCCTATGCGGGTCTTGTCGCCAAAATTCATGCCCGCGATGAGGTCGAAGTGATCGAAGGGCTGACGCCGCTCGTTCTCCCAGGGACTCCCGGAGTTGACCGTCACCTCGGCGAAGCCGTAGTAGTTGGTGTTGGTGGTGATCGACTCACCGATGCCCATGGCGCGGCCGCCGACCCGGAAGATGACGTCCATGTAGGGCGGATGCGCGTCGTAGGGATTCTCGGGATTGCCCTGCACTTCCCCGGCATCGCCGGACACCATCCGGTTGAAGCCGCGGATCGGATTGACCAGGAACGCCGCGGCCTCCCGGCCGAACCGACCCTTGCCCCGCTTCGTGTTGTCGAGGATGGCCGAGGAAATGCGGTAGGCCATTTCACCGCGGGCGATCCCCCCGATGCCGGTCGAGATCATGTCGTTGAAGGACATGGGGTGGGTCTCGCCGCAACACTCCCACACGAAGGCCCCAACGATCGACATCGCGGAAGAACCCCAGAACCCGATGCCGTTCGCTCGAGCCGCGTTGAAATAGGTCGAGCCGTTGAAGGGGTGGATGAGCTGGTTGGTCTTGAACTTGTTGTCGTCGTAGGTGAAGCCCGTCTCGAAATTGCTCCAGAAACTGCGGGGGCTGATCTGGTTGAAGTTGGCGTTCCGCACGTACTCGTTGAACGCCGAGGCGCCGAAATTGATGAGGAACATCTCCGCGGTGGCCCAGCCCCAGCTGCG
>DAORUA010000013.1:0-24051 GCA_035432945.1 Vicinamibacteria bacterium
GAAGCGTTCGGGGATCCGGGTGCGCTCGAAGAGACGCGCATGATCGAAGAGCCAGCCATAGGGGCCCGGCATGAGTTCCTGCCCGAACAGGCTGATGGTCCGACCGGCGGCGAGGAGTACGCAGGCCGCGGCCAGGCCCGCGGCCGCGAAGACCCAGACCCGGTCGCTTCTCTCCCTTCGGACTGCACTTCCGACCGCGACCATGGCGAGGAGAAGAACGCCGAAGCCGACGAAGTGGGCGCCTTGCTGCTGCGCCCTCACGGGAGGGCCGATCTTTCCATAGAGCAGGTTCCCGGGTTGCGTCGCGACGAAGTGGGACAGGTCCATGGAGTACGGGGCCTCCCGCCGGTAGTCGTAGATGCCGTCCATTCGCTCGTACGCGAGGGCGATCGGCAGGAAAGCGAGTCCCGCGACAAGGGCAGGCGCGGCGAGGGTGCGCAGGCGCCGTGGCACATTGCCCGCATCCCCGCTCGCGACCCGGGCCACGCCGAGCACGGGCAGGATGACGAAGCCTCCGTAGATCAGCCAGTAGTTCTCGGTGTAGGCCTGCGCGAGCCAGAGGCCGGTCGTTCCCCATGCGTGCTTCGGAGCCCCCGAGCGGGCGAAGGCGATGGTCTCGACGATGGCCAGGGGAATGAAGCCGAGGAAGACGATGTTGAGGCGCGGCTGCTCCAGGACCGCGTAGGTGTTGAAGGCGAACAGCGCCCCCGCCGAAAACGACGCGGCCGGAGAGATCCCGAGGGTGAGGGCGAGCCGTCGGGCCGCCCACGCGTTGAAGGCGTAGACGATGAAGCCGAGGAGATTCGCGGCGAGGATCGGATTGCCGGTCATGGCCACGACGGGAGCGGCCAGAAACGCGGGCAGGAGCCGATGCGCTTCGAAGAGGGCCGCGTTCTCGTGCGGGTAGGCCACACCCGCGGAGAACAGGGTCCAGGGCTCGGACCAGAGCCGGCGTCCGTTCTCGGCGAGGAAATAGACGGTGGCGAGCGAGTCTCCGACATACGCGAAGGTGTCGAAGGGCCGCATGGACAGCGGCCAGAGGAACAGCACCGCGAGGGCGAGGTAGGCCGCGAAGACCAGCACCTCCCGAAGGGCGCCGTACCGGCGAGGAGCCGACTCGACGGTCACGACTTCCCGGCCGGAGGAGCGGCGCAGCCGGAGAAGAGACGAATCTCCGCCACCGACCAGGGATTCCAGGGCGAACGATCGGCGTCGCGGCCCAGCACGAGCCGGATGCCGCGGGTCAGAGCAGGCTCGATGCGGACGGTGACGCCCGCCTGCGGATCCCGCTCGATGAGCTGCCCGAGGGTCTCCACCGCGGAGGCCACCGGGCTCGATTCGGGCGTCGCCTCCCACTCGCCCGCCGGGCTCAGGATGAGGACGCGGAGCGCGATCGGGAACTCGGACGGCCGTGGACCAAAAAGCAGGCGGATGGCCGCCACGGCGCGGGGTTCCGTCCAGAGGAGCTCGATCCAGTCGCCTTCCTTCTGCGGGCGCACCGTGCTCCACGAGGTCGCAAGGCTGCGGTCGCGAAGGCGGCTAACTCCCTCGCTCGCGCTCGACGTGATGACCGCGGACGCGGTGTCGACCTCGCCGAGAGGAACGCAGGGAACACCCGAGGACGCCGAGGGCGAAAGTCGATACACCCGCTCGTCCCCCATTTCGAGACTGGCCGCGGCCGGCGACACGTCTCCCGGAAACGACTCGATCAGCTCGAACTCCGGCCCTTCAAGGGCGCGGAGCCTCGCCCCCCGACGCGTCGACCACATCCGGGGATGCACCACGATGTCCCTGATGTCGAGTGAGCGCAACGCCTCGATGGAGACCGGATCTGGGAATCCCTGCAGCAGGGTGGCGAGATAGTCGTGGGCGGGCGGATAGAACGAGGCCCGGCCCAGGGGCACGGGACGCCAGTGGTAGGTGGAGAAATAAGGATAGAGAGCGCGAAACCGAAGGAGCCGGTCGGGGAACACCGGAACCTCGACCACGGGCCCGCGGCCCGACGCCAGGCTTCGATACACGGGAGGCAGCGCCGGGCCCGCGGGCACGCGAAAGCCGGGACGGGGGATGGTCCACTGCTCCGCCGCGCCCAGGCCGGCGAGGGCCAGGACAAGGAGGGGGCTGCGTCCATGGCGCAGGACTCTCTCCGCCCCGACGGCGGCAAGGAGGGCGAGACCGATGTGCACCAGGACTCCCGCCCGCTCGACCGTCGCCATGCCGCGCAGGGTGGGAACCGCGTTCAGAATCACGAGGTAGGGACTGGCGCCGAGAGAGGCGCCCATGAAATGCGGGTAGGCGCCGATGGAGACAAGCGCGCCCACACCCATGAACCAGGCGCCGGCCATTGCCACGAAGGAGCGCGCGGCCGGAACACGGCCCCGCTCCTTCGCCAGGGTGAGGAGACCCATGAGCCCCAGAGCCAGGGGAAGGTATCCGAGAAAATGGTTCGATTCGCCGTGAGGCGCCACCGGGAGCCATCCCTTGAACAGCCAGAAATCGGGCCCGGGCAGGAAGAAGGAGGCGATATCCGCGCCATCGGCAATGGGCTTCTGGGCCAGGGATTCCGCCGCCACCCTTCGGTAGGGCGAAAGGAAGAGAAGGCCGGCCGCGCCGACGATGACGGCCGGAAGAAAGAGCCGGGACACGTCCCGTATCCGGGGGCGCCGCCCGCTCGCGAAGCCGGCCGCGAGAACGAGCCCGGGGGCCAGGAGCGCGGAATAGATCGCGTAGTAGGTTCCGGTAAGTCCCTGCAGGGCCAGGGAGAGGGAGAACGCCCACCCGTTGCGCCAGGACGGCTCGTTCGTGAATCTCCAGAGGAAGAGCAGGGCCAGGGACCATCCCTGCAGGTGGAGGACGTTGACTCTGAGCAGTTCCCCCTGCATGAATCCATTGAACGCGATGAAGGTCCCGGCGAGAAGCCCGGCGCCCCGGCTGTCCAGGAGTTTCGCGATCACCAGGGCGGCGGCAAGCGCCGAGGAGAAGAGACCGAACGCGGTGACGAGATTGAGGGCCAGGACCGCGTTTCCGGTGATCAGGTTGACGGGCAGGCCCAGGAGGCCTTCGGGCAGAAGGTGATCGCCGAAAGCCAGGCTGTTGGGATAGGGATAGAAGGCGTTCGCCTGGAACAGGGCCAGGGGGGCGCGCACCACCTGATGCCCCACCCAGGCCATCGCCCAGGCCATGTGAAGGGGATCGCCGACGTCCGCGGCGATGTGCGCGGGGTCGGTCAGAATCGGCCCGCACCACACGAAGGTCAGCAGGGCGAAGAGGAGGACGGCAACCCGGGGCCCGGGGCCGTCAGGGTTGCGCAGGCGCGGAGCTTCGTTCGATTGCGGGTTCAGCGGACCATGAGACCGGCCGCGGTGGGCGGCTGCGGCGTCCCTTCACCTGAAAGCGCCTTTTCCACCGCGAAGTCCGCCATCTTCTCGACCGCCCACGGGAAGTGGGCGTCCTTGAGCGACCGGTAGTCGAGGTCCGGCGTGTAGTTGGTGAGGTCGATGCCGTAGTAGCGGCCGTCCTTGTAGGCGAGCTCGATCGCGTTCATGTCGTAGCCGAGCGCCTTGTTGAAGCGGAGCGACAGCTCCTCGGCCTCGTCGCGGATCCTCGCGGGAATGGCGTCGTAGTCCTGGTTGTAGCCGCCGAGGCCCCCCGGCGCCGGATCGTAGCGGATGGCGCGCACGTGCTTGCGGCCGATGGTGGGAATGCGGATGTAGATGTCCCAGGTGACCGCCTGCTGCAGCATCATGGTCTTCTGGCCGCTCGCCTGGTAGTGGCGCATGATGTCGTCGAGGCTCTCGCACTTGTTGACATCCTTCCAGCCTCCGCCGAACGCCGGCTTCATGAAGCAGGGAAAGCCCACGTACTCCGCGTACATCTCGAAGTCGATCGGCCAGAGGTTCCGCAGGCTCAGGTCGTTCACGTCCTCCACGTACTGGTAGTTCGGAAGGACCACGGTCTTCGGTTCCGCGATGCCGAGCTTCTCCGCGATGGCGTAGCCGAAGAACTTGTCGTCGGCGTTGCGCCAGAAGGTGTTGTTGATGGCGTACGTACCCTGGAGCGCCGCCATCTTCAGGTACACGGAGTAGTAGGGAACCTCGTGACCCATGCGGTCGAGGACCACGCGGTAGGGAACGGGCTCATTGAGCTTGGTCCCCCCGAGCTGGATCTGTTCGGCGAAGACGCCCCGGCCCATCGAGTTGACCTTGCCGATGAAAGCGTCGGGGAACGAGTTTTCACGACCGCGAAGAACACCGATGCGCATGAGAGTCTCCCTCCTGGTTTGCCTGGGGGATCTTAAGCGCGAACCGGTGCGAGAATCTGATCCTCGCATGCGACCGGACTACTCGCTGATCGCCCGAATGATCGCCTCGACGCTGTGTCAGACCGGGGCCGAGTTCTCCTGCCCGTACGTCCGGGGCCGCACCGCGCGCTTCTCGGGGTTCGACTGCGACCGGCCCCTGCCCGAGGGGCTCTACGACTCGCTCATGCAGGTCAACTTCCGCCGCAACGGCTCGGTGGTCTACCGGCCCGACTGCCGGAACTGTTCCGACTGCCGGATGATCCGCATCCCGGTCGACGGCTTCCGCCCCAACCGGTCCCAGGAGCGATGCCTCCGGAAGAACCTGGACGTCATGGTGACGGTCGAGGCCGCGGCGCCCACCGACGAAAAGCACGCCCTGTACGAGCGGTACCTGGAAGAACGCCATTCGTCCGAAGCGCCCGACGACGACGCGATGGATGGATCCCGCGAGGAGTTCGAGAGCTTCCTCTACACCTCCTGCGTGAACACCGATGATCTCGTCTTTCGAGACGGCAGCGGGAAGCTGCTCGCGGTCTCGGTGGTCGATCGCGAGCCCCGCTCCCTGTCCGCGGTCTATTGTTACTACGATCCTCCGGAGTCCGCTCGAAGGTCACTCGGCACCTTCAACATCCTCACCCTGGTGGAAGAAGCGAGGCGGCGGGAACTCGAGTACGTCTATCTCGGCTACTGGCTGGGCGATTCGAGGAAGATGAGCTACAAAGCCGCCTTCAAGCCGTCGGAAATCTGGAGTCCGGTCCTCGGTTTCGTTTCCTCGTCCGGGCAATCCTGAGCCCCCGACCGGTAAGCGAGGGGCGGGCCGGGGAGGCCGCCTGGACCAACCGGCAAGCCGGTTGTTTCGTCTCAGGACGTAAGTAGCCACGGAGGCGTCATGCGCACACGATCCTTTTTCCCTGCATTGATCTGGGCGCTCGCCGCCACGGCCACCGCCGCCGAAATCACCGGCCGTGTTCTCAGCGAAAACAAAGGGGTGGTCGGCGCCACGGTATCCGCGATTCCCTATGAGACCCGCCACGCGGCGGCCCTTCGCGAGGCCCGGGGAACACCGGCGCCGGCTCCTCTCGCCAGTGCGAGCGCCTCCGCCGACGGCCGTTTCAAGCTCGTGGTTCCCGTGACCGCGCCCCCGTTCGTGGTCCGGGTGACGTTCGGGGGGCTCGCGGCGCGCACCTTCGACGGGGTCTTCGAGAGGAACGACACGGAGGACATCGGTGAGATCTCCCTCAGCCGGGGTGACACCGTGGCCGGCCGGGTGGTCGGCCCCGACGGCAAGCCCGTGACGGGCGCGCTCGTTCGGATCGGGCGCGACGGTGAGCCCACGACCACCGGCAAGGACGGCCTCTTCCGATTCGACGACGTCTCGGGCCGGAGTGGACAGGCGTTCATCACCGGTTCCGGCGCCACTCTTAGCGTGAATGCCGCGGGTTTCGAGACCCAGGCCGCGGCCGCGCGTTTCTCCGGCGCGCCGGCGACGGTGCGGCTCAAGGCCGCGACCGCGCGTCTCAGCGGCGTCCTGAGGGACGCGGCGGGGAAGCCCGCGATCGACGCGGTGGCGCGGGTGGCGGCGGATTCGGTCACGCGGTGGGTCCGGACCGACGCCTCGGGCCGGTTCGAAATTCCAGGGCCGCCCGCGAAGCAGGGGCGTCTTGAGGCCCTCGGCCGGGATGGCTCATCGCTCGAGATCACGGTGCCCGCGGGAGCCGCCCGGAACACGTTCACGCTCGCGCGGGCCGCAGCCATCGAAGGACGCGTCACCCAGATCGACAACGGCCGCCTGGTCCCCGGGGTGAAGGTCACGGCCCGCGCTTCCGGCCACACCGTTGTCGCGCGCACCGGCGTCGACGGTCGCTATCGGATCGCGGGCCTGCCTCAGGGCGCGTACCGGTTGACCTTCGACGAGAAGCGCTTCGTGCTCGTGGATCGGCGCGAGGTCGAAGTCGCGGCGGGCGAGACGAAAGCGCTCGGCATTGCTCTCACCCCCGCGGTGGCGCTCACCGGCCGGGTGAGCGACGAGAAGGGCCAGCCCGTCGCGGGAGCCAAAGGCACGCTCAGCGTGGGCGCGGAGTCGAGGATGGGGATGATGTTCCGGAACATGGGCCGCGACGGCGCGGAGGTCGCCTTCACTTCCGGCGCGGATGGGACGTTCAAAGCCACGCGCCTGGCGCCCGGATCGAATCAGAAGCTCACGGTGACGCACCCCGACTTCGAGCGGCGGGTCGTTCCGGGTGTGGATCTGCTGCCGGGCGCTCCCCGGCCGCTTTCCGTCGATGTCGTCCTCTCCACCGGCTTCGTGCTCACCGGCGTGGTGAAGGACAAAGACGGACTACCGGTGGCGGACGCCTCGGTCACGCTCAATCGCTCGGTGACCATGACCGGAGGCCGGGGCGGCAACGTGATGTCGTTCAGCACCATCGAGTCGGTGCGGCCCCAGGCCGAGACGGACTTCGAGGGAAAGTTCGGATTCAAGGGCCTTTCCGCGGGTGAGTACGACGTCACCACCTCGAAGACCGGCTTCACCCGCAGCGTGTCGAACGGGGTCAAGGCGGGAGACGGCTCGACTCCCCTGAGCGTGACCCTGAGCCCCGGAGCCTCCATCTCGGGGCGGTTGCTGCAACCGAACGGCTTCCCCGTGACCGGCTATTCGATTTCGGCCCGTCCGTCGGCGGCGGGCGCGGGCGGGGCGATGATGACGGGCCGCGGCGGCAACTTCTCGCCCACCGACCCGGATGGAGGCTTCATCCTGGATGGACTGACGCCGGGCACGGCCTACGACCTCAGCATCTTCGGCCCGGGAGAGTTCCGGGGGGATCCGAGGAAGAAGAACGTCGTGGCTCCCGCGGCCGACGTGGAGATCGAGGTGGCGACCCGCGGCCGCATCGCGGGCCGCGTCCTCGACGCCGCGGCGGGCGCGCCCATCACCGACTTCGAGGCCAGCCTCTCTCCAGCGCGCGCGGGGGGCATGCAGATCGTGGTTCGCATGGGCACGGGCGACGACAATCGCCGCACGCCTTTCTCTTCGCCCGACGGCTCCTTCGCGTTCGAGGACGTGGCCCCGGGCAACTGGGATGTGACGGTCTGGGCGAAGACCTACCAGGAGGCGCGGACCGGCGGCATCGCGGTCGCGCCGGGCGAGACGAAGACGGTCGAGGTGAAGGCGGCGCGCGGCCTCGTCATCCGCGGCCGGGTGGTCGATGCGAAGGGCGGGCGGGGCGTGCAGGATGCGACCATCAGCGTCCGCGACGCGAGCGGAGGAGGCGGAGCCTTCGTGTTCGACCCCGGCGGGCTCGGCGGCGGCGTGATCACGGACGCCGACGGACACTTCGAAATCGTCGACAAGGGCCCCGGTTCCTACCAGGTGACCGCGCGCCACACTCTCTTTTCCGAGGGCACGGCGAGGGTGACCCTCGAGGACAAGGACGGCACGGTCGAGATTCCGCTGCTCGGAGGAGGGACGATCGGAGGCCTCGTGATCTCGTCGCAGGGCGCGCCTCTGGCCGGCGCCTCCGTGACCCTGCAGAACGGCGGTGAGGGCGTGCGCTTCAACGGCATGGGCCTCGACGGTCAGACCTCCCTCACGGACGGCGCGGGCCGGTTCCGCTTCGAACACCTGGCCGCGGGACGCTACAAGCTGGGAGCCACTCTGCGCACCGAAGCAAGCCCCACCATCGACGTGCCCCTGAATGCCGGGGACGTCCGGGAAGATATCCGCCTCGCTCTCGACGCGGGTGCGGTGGTCCGCGGCCTGGTCAGCGGCCTGCCCGAGAACGAGCGCGTCGGCCTCATGGTGGGCGCGCAGGGCGCCGAGGACTACTTCGCCAACACCCGCACGGGGCCGGGCGGCGCGTTCGAGTTCGCGGGCGTGCCCAAGGGAACGCTTACCCTGCGGGCGACCGCGGGCGACCTCATCCTCGGCTCCAGCCGCACCGCGGTGAAGGAGGTCATGATCCGGGAAGGCCAGGCGGAAGTTTCCACGGAGATCGCGTTCGAGGACGGGCTTTCGATCTCGGGAACGGTCATGCGGCGGGGGGCGCCGGTGGTGGGAGCGCGCGTCGCGGCTTTCATGACCGGCACCGGTCGCCAGGCGAGTGCGCGGGTGGACGAGAGCGGAGCCTTCAGGATCGTGGGTCTCGAGGCGGGACGAGTGAACGTGACCGCCTTCTCCGAGGCTTTCGAGTCGCAGGTTTCACAGGTGGTGGAGCTCTCTCAGGACACGTCGATCGATCTCGTGATCCCCACCGCGAGGTTTTGGGGCACGGTCGTCGATGGATCGACCACGCTGCCGCTCGAGGCCGCGGTCGAAGTCCAGCGCGTCGCCCCCGCTTCCGGATCTGCGGGCGGGCGGATGGTCATGAACACGGATTCGTCCGGACGTTTCAGCTTCGACGACCTCGAGCCCGTCGACTATCGAGTCACCGCGCGGCGCTCCGGCTACGAGTCGGCCACCCAGACGGTCAAGCCGACCGATGCCGGAGAAGACCTGCGAATCGAGTTGAAGCGCGGTTCGGGCCTGTCCGTCGAAGCGAAGGATGCCCAGATGGGCTTCGGCTTGAGGAGCCTCTTCGTCCGCGTTCAGGCGGGGCAGACCGACACCTTCACCGGAATGGTGACCCTCGACGGCGAGGGCAAGGGGGAGATCCCGGGGATTCCGCCGGGGAGCTATTCCGTCACCGCGCAGTCGTCGGGCTACGCGCCCGTGCGCGTGCCGAACGTGCTGGCGCCATCGACGGTGGTTCGCCTTGCCTTCACCCCCGGGGGAGCGGTTGAGTTTCGGACCACCGAGGACTTCCTGAAGGACGGACCGAAGTCGGGGCAACTCGTTTCCCTCAGCGGATCGCCCATGAGCCTGGGGCAGGGGCCGAACTCATTCCGGCTCTCCCGTCTCACTCAGCGAATGGAGAACCTGTCCCCGGGCCGTTATCGCCTCACTCTCGACGGCGGCATCGAGAAGACCTTCGACGTCACCGAGGGCGGCGTCGCCATGGTCGCGATCCCGTAGCCTCGCTCTCGAAGAATCAGGACCGGCGGTCGTAGCGGCGCAGCACGCCCACAACCGTGCCCTGGATGCGGACTCTGCCCGCGTCGAACACCATCGGTTTCAGCGATTCGTTCCGGGGCTCGAGGCGCACGCGTCCATCCGCCTGCGAGCGGAAGATCTTGAGCGTCGCCTCCGCGTCATCCACGAGGGCTATCACCGTGTCGCCATCGCGCGCCACTTCCTTGCGCTCGACCACGACCACGTCGCCATCCTCGATATGGGCGTCGATCATCGAGTCTCCCCGCACCCGAAGCGCGAACCGCTCGCCGCGGCCGAGCCAGTCGGCGGGAATCGAGATGGTGTCGGGATTTGAAATGGCCTCGATGGGAACACCCGCGGCCACCCGGCCGAGAAGCGGTATCTCCACCGACCCGGCGGTGCTGGGGCCTGGGACTTCAAGGGCCCGCGAGCGATGAGACTCGCGGTTCAGGAGACCGCGGGCCGCGAGATTCTTGAGGTGCTTGTGGACGGTCGCGGTGGAGGAGAGATCGAAGTGGTCGCAGATCTCCTGGATCGAAGGAGCGAAACCGCGGCGATCGATCGAACGGGTGACGAAGTCGAGGATCTGTTTCTGTCTCGGGGTTGGGTTCACGGGCCGAAAGTATAGGCGAAAGAAAAGCGAATATTCAAGCACGGTCCGGGCTGGCCCTATGTTCCGCGCCGTGGAGGCCCAGGGTGAGTCCCCGCACACGCACCTTGGACCGGCCCGATTGTCGCGGTGTAGCCTTACCGGATGGCGCTTTCTGCTGGCAGCAACATCGGTCCGTATCGAATCATCGAACCCGTCGGACGAGGGGGAATGGCGAGTGTCTTCAAGGCCTACGAGGCCTCGCTCGATCGCTACGTCGCTCTCAAAGTCCTGCCTCCAGAGTTTCTTCACGACCCCACGTTCGCGGAACGGTTCCGGCGTGAGGCGCAGACCATCGCGCGCCTCGAGCACCCCCAGATCATTCCCATCTTCGCCTACGACATCGACGCGGAAAGCGGCGTTCCCTGGATGGCCATGCGCCTCATCTCGGGAGGATCGCTGTCGCAGCGCATCAAGCGCGGGCGTCTCGCTCCCGCGGAGTGCGCGCGGATCCTGAAGGACGTCGGGGACGCGCTCGACTACGCGCACAGCGCGGGCGTCATCCACCGGGACGTGAAACCGCAGAACGTCCTGCTCGACGATTCGGGGCGGGTGTATCTCGCGGATTTCGGCATCGCGAAGATGGTCGAAGCGAGCGCGCACATGACCCAGACGGGCATGATCACGGGCACGCCGCAGTACATGGCGCCCGAACAGGCGCTCGGCAAGGCGATCGACAAGTCGATCGACATCTACGCGCTCGGGATCGTGGCCTATGAGCTGTTCACCGGCCGGGTTCCCTTCTCCGCGGACACGCCGGTGGCCGTCCTGATGAAGCAGGCGAGCGAGCCCATGCCCCTGCCCCCGGTGTCCGAGGTCCAGGAAGAAGTGACGCGCGCCATCCTGCGCGCCACCGCCAAGGACCCGGCTGCACGCTGGCCCTCGGCGAGCGCTTTCGCCCGCGCCGTCACCAACGCCACCACCCATGTGGGCGCGGTGGCCGCCACCGGCATGATGGCCCCGCTCAGCCAGGAGACGGTCGCGGGCATGACCGCGCCCATGATGGGCGCGGGAGGAGCGGAGACGGTCGCGGGCCGGACCGCGCTGAGCAAGACTGCGGTCACCCCTTCAACCGACGTGGGGGCGAAGCCGGTTCAGCCCAATCGCCACGCGGGCGCCGGCATGGGGATCGCGGCCCTCGTCCTCGTGGGCCTGGCTCTCGCCGGCGCCACCGCGACCTATCTCGGATTCCGCTACTGGCAGGGAACGCGGTCTCCCGGGACGGTCGCATCCACCGAGACGCCGAGCCCTCTTCCCGTCCTTCCCGCGACTCCGGTCCCGGAATCCACTCCCGCCGCCGAGGCGGATGCCCCTGCCGCGTCCGAACCGACGCCCGCGGCCACCACGCCTGCCCTGCCCTCGGCCGCGACCCCGGATCCCATGGAAGAGTTGCGGGAGCTTCGGGATTCCCTCACCCCCGCGCAGCGCAGGGCCCTCATGAACATGCCGAAGCGCGAACGGATGGCGGCGATCGCCGCGCACCGAAGGCGGCTCGAAGCCGGAACCTCGAACGCGGGAGCGACCGCGGCGCCGTCCGTTCAGGAGGCGCCGGCCGCGCCACCGCGTCCCGCGAGGACGAAGATCGTTCTCGAGGTCGAGGCCTCACAGCCTTCGACGGGAGCCCAGATCAGCGCGCTCTACGCGCAGGTCATAATCGACGACCGCCCGTTCCGCGACTTCGTCATCCGTTTCTCCGGCGGCAACTCATTCGCGCGCTGGAAGAAGGTCGAGAACATCGTGCTCGATAACGTGCCGCTCTCCGCCCGCGAAATCACCCTCGCGGTGGCGACCGACCCCGGCCTCAATGAAGAGCGGATGGAGGGGTCGACGCGCCTGTCCCTGGAAGGCGAGGAGACGAGCCTCTCCGTAGTGGTCCGCTTCTACAACCAGTTCGACAAGTCGGTGAGATTCCGCTAGGTCTTCGCTTCGAGGGCGAGGCTCACGATGCGGTGGAGCAGCTCGCCGAACGGAATCCCGGCGGCCGCGGCGGCCTTGGGCAGGAGCGAATTCATGGTCATCCCGGGAAGCGTGTTCACTTCGAGGACGATCGGCCCCTTGGGCCCGAGGATCATGTCGGTCCGCGAATAGCCGCGGCAGGACAGGGCGCGGTGCGCGCGGATCGCGAGAGACTGCGCCTGTCGCATCGACTCCTCGGAAATCCGGGCCGGACAGATCTCCTCGCACTGGGCGGGGTCGTATTTGGCCTTGTAGTCGAAGAACTCGCGCCGGGGAACGATCTCGACCACGGGGAGCGCTTCCAGTTCGGCGCTGCCCGGCTTTCCGAGCACCCCGACCGTGATCTCGGTTCCGAAGATCCTCTCTTCCACCAGCGCCTCGTCATCGTGCTGGAGGGCGAGTCGAACCGCCGCTTCCATGGCGGCGGGTGAGTCGACGAGAGACATGCCGACGCTCGAGCCCTGCTTCGACGGCTTCACCACCGCGGGAAGGAGAGCGTTCGCCCTCGCGAGCGCGGCGGCGCCATCGAGGGCCAGGTCGGCGCTCCCAAGATGAACCCCCCGGGGCAGGGGAATCCCCTCGGCCGCGAGCACGCGCTTCGCCATGACCTTGTCCATGGCGAGGGCGGAGGCGAGGACGCCCGAGCCCGTGTAGGGCGTGCCCGTCAGTTCGAGGAAACCCTGGATCGTCCCGTCCTCGCCATACTTCCCGTGAAGAGCGAGGAACGCGACGTCGATTCCGCGCTCGCCCGGGCTTCCGAGGGCCTGGGTCGCGGATTGCGCGAGCGCTTCGGCCCGCAGGACCTGGTCGCGCATGGCCTGGGAGAGGCCTTCGTGCGAAGGAAGCGACCGCAGGGGCTTCGACGCTTGAAGGGCGATCGCCTTGTCGCGAAGTTCGGGTGAGAGGCCGGGATGCCGGGCCATCAGGGCCAGGGTGTCGAGGAGCCTGACGTCATAGCGGTCCTTCGGCAGGTTCTCCGCGATCATCAGGCCCGAGGCGAGCGAGATCTCGCGCTCTTCCGAAGCGCCTCCGAAAAGAATGCCGACGCGGATCCTTCCGCTCACGGTTTCCTAAGCACCCTCGCGGCGGATGGGTGTCGGATGACCATGCTGGTCGACGGCCACGAGGACCACCTCGGCCTCCGTGACCTGGACCCGCTCCCCTTCCCCGGCCCCCCATCGCTCGGCCTCGACGCTCACCTGGACCGTGATCGAAGTGCGGCCGATCCTCTTGGTCTCGGTGAAGAAGTTGACGATGTCGCCCAGGAACACCGGGGCGTGGAACTCGACCGCGTGCATGGCCTTCGTGACGTAGCGATGCGCTCCCGACTTCCGGGCCTCCACCGCGGAGGCGAGGTCGATGTTCGAGAGGATCACGCCTCCAAAAATCGTTCCGTAGGCGTTTGTGTCCTTGGGAAGAAGGAGCACCTTGATGGCGGGGATTCTGGAGGTCATGGCCTGCTCAGGTTACGTCCAGCTGCCGGGCTGGATCGCATCCGGCGATCTCAGGCCGCGGCCTTGAGGGCGGTGGCCTTGAGCGACTCGACCGCCTTGTCGAGCACCGGATCCTTGCCCGGCGCCCCGAAAGCTTCGGGCGTCTCGGGATTGCGAACCAGGGTCTTGGGGGTCAGGCCCTTGCCGTTGATGGGCTGGCCCTTGGGGGTCAGGTAGCGGGACACGGTGAGGAGCAGCCCGCCGCCGCTCTCGAGGGGAATCTGCCTCTGGATGCCGGCCCGGCCGAAAGTGTTCTCGCCGAAGAGGGTGGCGCGCTCGGACTCGTTGAGGCAGGCCGCCGCGATCTCGGCGGCTCCCGCGGTTCCCCGATCGACCAGGATGGCCAGAGGCCCGGCCCAGGCGGCGGCGGCGGCGCTCGCAACCAGGGTCTCCTCCGGCGCGTTCCTGGTGGCGAGTTTCGCCACCACCCCGCCCTTGATGAACACTTCGGAGAGAGCCACCGCGTTCTTGAGCGGGCCGGTGGCGGCACTCCTCAGGTCCAGGACGAGAGCGCTCGCACCCTGGGCCTGCAGGCCCGCGATCGTGGTCTTGAGGCTCCGGGCGAGGTCATCGCTCACGTCCGACACCGCGATGTATCCGACCCCGCCGTCGAGGAGGCGTGACACGGGGAGGCTCACCGCCCTCGGCTCTCGAACCACCGCGGTCTCGAGCGCGTCGGTCCCGGACTTGAAGATCGCCACCTTGACCGAGGTGCCGGGCTCGCCTTCGAGAAGACGCTCGCCCTTCACCACGGTGAGGTTGTGGGTGTGCCTGCCGTCGATGGTCTTGATGTAGTCGCCGGCCTTGATCCCGGCCTTGCGCGCGGGCGAATCGGGGCGGGTCGCCACCACGGTGAGGAATCCGAAACGCCGCCCGAGGACGATGCCCGTGTCGGCGGGGGCGCGCTTTCCCGCCTGAAGCGTCTTGAAGTCCTCGACGTCGAGATAGCCGCTGTCGCCGTCGAGCGCTTCGAGCAGGCCGCTCTCGGCGGCGGCCAGGGTTCGATCCATGTTCACGGGGTCGACGTACGAGTCGCGGATCATCGAGACCACTTCGTGGAATATCGACAACTGGGTGTAGCCGGTATCGCCGAGCGCGCGGCGCATCAGCGGGCCCGACGCGAGATAGAGAACGAAGACGGTGGACAGGAGCGACAGGACGAAACGACTTCGGGAAGTCATCCGCCGATTATAGGGACGAGGCCCGTTTCATGGCTTCTTCAACCAGTCCAGGGGGTCTTCCGGCTTCCCCTGGACCCGGACCTCGAAGTGGAGGCCGCTGCCGGTCACCCGGGTATTCGGGAGCAGGCCGAGGAGCGAGCCTTCGGAGACGTCGTCGCCGGGCGCCACTTTCAGCTCGCCCAGCCGTCCATACAGGGTGTGCTCGCGGTTGCCATGGTCGATGATCACGAGCATCCCGTAGCCCACGAACTGGTCGGCGTAGACCACGCGGCCGGCATGGACCGCGTGCACCTCGATCTCCGGGAAGGCGTCGATCTCGATGCCCTGTTGAATGGTCCGGGTGCCGAACTGGGGATCGCGCTCCACCCCGAACTTCCTGACCAGCGTCCCGCGGACCGGCCACGGGAGCCCTCCCCTGAGCTGAAGCAGCGAGGTCGCGCTCTGAAAGGGGGCGATGGGCTCTGCCGCGGGCTGAACGGATTCCCCGGCCGGGCTCACCTCGCCGGTTTCGCCCAGGAGGCGCAGCATTTCGGCCTCGCGCTTCTGGTACTCCTCCACGAGCTCTTCCTGGAGCTGCTGCTCGCGGGCGATCGCCTCGATCCGGGCTTCCTTGCCGGCTTTCCGGGTCGACAGGAGGCCCCGGGCCTCGTTCAACCGGCGCCTCGTCTCCAGATTCTCCGCGGTGCGCTTCTTGAGCTGCGCCTCCAGCTCGCCCAGCTGAACCAGGCTGGCCTTGAAACCCCGGATCTGATCGCCGTCGGCGCTCGCGATCCGGGACACGTAGCGGTAGCCGCGCAGGATGTCCGCGGGGTCGTCGAGCGAGAAGAGCAGCCGCGCGTAGCTCAACTCTCCGAGCTTGCTCAGAGCGGCGAGGCTCTTGAGCACGCGGGGCCTCGTGGCCTCGATCTTGTCCCTGGTGGCCTGAACCTCCCTGATCGTCGAATCCAGGAGCCGGGTCGTCTCCTTGAACTCCAGCTCGGCCTCGTCGAAGCGGTGGGCAGCCAGGCGCAGATCGAGGTCGATCGAGTCGAGATCCCGGAGCGTTGATTCGGCCTGGTTTCTGAGCTTCAGGATCTCGCGCTCCACCGCTTCCCGTCGCGCGCGAATCCGGGCGAGCTTCGCCGCGTCGGATTCCGAAGGACCGGTCTGGTTCTCCGGAGGCTTCGGGGAGAGCGCGGCCACGGGCGAGGGCCCCGGGGTCGAGGCGGGCCGGGGCTTCGTCGTGGTCTTCCGTTTGGCGCGCGGCTTCTGCTTAGACGTCTGCGGGGCGGGGTTTCTCGTCTGCGCCTGCCCCGGGGGGGCGGCCCACCCGGCGATCGCGACCACGGCCAGAAGCGTCGCGATCGCCCTCGGCATCAGCGCAGGGGTTTCCCGTCGTAGTCCTTCGGGAGCGGAACCCCGAGAAGCTCCAGGACGGTCGGAGCGAGGTCCATGATGTGGGGCGCCTCGTTCGCGACCTTCCTCGAGGAAAAGAACACGCCGCCGCTGATCTCGGTGGCGGTGGCGCAATGATCGCCGCTCCACTTGCGGTTGTTGTTCTCGACGAAGGTGCGCTGGACGCCACCCATGGTGTCCTGCCAGCCCACCCGGTAGCCGTCGTTGAAACCGACCTGCAGATCGGGGGCGTTGCGAAGGTATTCGCCCTTGTAGATCTCGTCGCGCTTGTAGACCGAGCGGAAGATCTGCGCCTTGTCGTCCGGATCCACTTCCTTCGCGAGGGCCTCTCCGATCTCCTTCTGCAGCGCGTCGTACTCGGCGCCCGGGGAGACGATGCCCCGGCTCTCGCGGCCCTTGAGATTGAAGTAGATCTGCCCGAGGCCCACCGCGTAGGCGCGGGTGCGCGACCAGTCGACGCCTTCCCAGAACTGGCCGCGGCCGAAGAGATCGTCGAGGCCCTTCTTCGGGCTCTCCTGGCCGTCGAAGACCATGTATCCGTGCTGCACCAGCCAGGTGTTGAGGTTCACCCCGCGGCGGAAGGTGTGGAACCCGTGGTCGGACATCACCATGAACGTGGTGTTCTTCGGCAGCTTCTCCTGGAGCTTCCCGACCAGGGCGTCGGCGCGCCGGTAGACCTTCTCGATGGCGTCGCCGTACTTCGCGGCGAGATCCTTGTCGTACATCGGGTGCTTGGGATCGATGAGGCGGAAGAACATGTGGGACACCCGGTCGGTGGTCTCGATCGCGGCCACGAACAGGTCCCAATTGTCGTCCTTCAGGTTCTCGAGGATGATCTTCTCGCGATCGTCGAAGGCCTTGTCCGCGTCGTAGAGGAACGAAGCCTCGTCGGTCCGCAGCTCCTGGAGCGATTTGTCCATCGACTCGGCCCAACCGATGGTCCGGTAGACGCCGATCTTCTTGACCAGGTCCTGGGCGAACCTCTCGGGCTTGGTGATAGCGATGGGAGGATTCCGGGGATCCATGTTGGCGGGGTGCGCGTAGATCTGGAGCTCGCTGTCCGCGCGCTGGATGAAGAACTGGGTCATCCCGTGGAGCTTGACCAGGAAGTTCACGTTGAAGGTGAGGGGCACCCAGCCGCTCCATTCTCCCTGCTTGAGCGAGAGCTTCGTGCCCTGGACGTCGAGATCGACCTTCCCGGAGTTCTCGGTCCAGTTGACGGTGATGGGAACGTTCACGTCCTTGATGTCCTTGAGCGCGGTCAAGCGTGCCTGATCCTTCTCCGAGAGAGCGCCATCCTTCTGCTTCGCGCGAAGGGCGGCCTCCTCCTGCTTGAGAATCGGGCTCTCGGGCCCGCGCAGATAGGTCTTCGAGACGCCGCCGTCGAAGAGGAGACGCTTCAGATAACCCCCGAACTCGGGGCTTCCCTCCTCGAAGGAAGAGAGGTCGGTGGACCAGTAGTAGAAGGTGCCGACGGTCCCGCGCAGGTCGGGCAGGGGCAGGCCGGCCAGGAGTTCGCCGTGCTCGACTTCCTCCGGCGGGAAGGTCACGGGAACGGTGAGCACCTTGCTCCTCACCCCGTCGAGTCCGGCGGTGACCCAGAAGGAGGTGCCGCCCCGGGTGGAGATGGCTTTCGGCCTCTTGATGGGGATCGAGCCCCACAGGAACTCGGGCGGCTCTTTCTTCACCATGGCGAGATCGGGCATGTAGGTGTCGAAGTCGCGGATCAGGAAGTCATAGATGTTGTGCTTGCCGGGATTGACGCCGGTCGCGAAAGAGGCCCAGGCCACGGGCGACTCGGAGGGCTGGGTCGTCCCCAGGGTCCGGTAGGTGCCGGAATTCGCGAGCTTCTGGAGGTTCGGAAGCTTGCCCTCGGCCATGAACTTGCTGGTCAGGGTCGGATCCATGCCGTCGAAACCGATGACGAAGACCCGCTCGGCGCTTCGCCGTTCCGGTTTCGTGGTCTTCGGGCCGCAGGCGGGAAGGAGAGAGACCGCGGCCACGAGGGCGAGGGTCGCGGACAGACGGCCGCGAACGGGAGAGAGTCTCATAGCCCTTGAGTCTATCGGGCCGGACCTCACGCTCGTGAGCGTAGGCGGTCGTGGAGGCGTGCGGGGGGAGGACGGGCGGGGCGGGCGCGGGCCGAGCCCGTCGCGGGCGACCCAGGGGTCGCCCCTACTCGGCGGCGGCCGCTTCCTTCACGAGTTCGCTCACCACGGCCTTGGCGTCGCCGAAGAGCATGAGCGTCTTGTCCATGGTGTAGAGCTCGTTGTCGATGCCGGCGAAGCCCGGGTTCATCGAACGCTTGATGACCATGACCACGTGGGCCTTGTCCACGTCGATGATGGGCATGCCGTACACCGGCGAGTTCGTGTCGTGCCGGGCCGCGGGGTTGGTCACGTCGTTGGCCCCGATGACCAGGGCGACGTCGGCCTCGGGAAGCTCGCCGTTCGCCTCTTCCATCTCGAGGAGCTTGTCGTAGGGCACATCGGCCTCGGCGAGCAGGACGTTCATGTGCCCGGGCATTCGCCCGGCCACGGGATGAATGGCGAAGACGACCTTGACCCCCTTCTTGGTGAGGGTGTCGTGCAGTTCGCGAACCTTGTGCTGAGCCTGGGCCACCGCCATGCCGTAGCCCGGAATGATCACGACCAGGCTGGCGTTCGCGAGGATCGAGGCGGCCTCCTCGTTGGTGGCGCTCTTGACCGGCTTCGCGTCCACCTTGCCCGCGGGCCCGGTCTGAACCTGGCCGAACGCGCCGAAGAGCACGTTCGCGAACGAACGGTTCATGGCCTTGCACATGATGATGGAGAGGATGAGACCCGACGCGCCGTCGAGGGAGCCCGCGATGATGAGGAGCTTGTTGTCGAGGGCGAAGCCCATGGCCGCGGCCGAGAGGCCGGCGTAGGAGTTCAGGAGGGCGATGACCGTGGGCATGTCCGCGCCGCCGATGGGAACGATCAGCATGATGCCGAAGGTGAAGGCGAGGATCACCATGATCGGGAACAGAATGCCGTTGGTCGGAGTCACCACCAGGCCCACGCCGAGGAGGATGGCGACGGCCAGCACGCCCAGGTTCACGAAGTTCTGGCCTTTGTAGGTGATGGGCCGCTGGGGCAGGATCTCCTGCAGCTTGCCGAAGGCCATGAGGCTGGCGCTGAAGGTGAGCGAGCCGAGCAGCACCTCGATGACGAGAGCGAACATGGTGAACCGGTCGAGCTCGGCCTGACGGAGGTAGTACTCGGCGGCGCCCACCAGGGCGGCGGCGAGGGCGCCGAAGGCATGGGAGAGCGCGGTCCGCTGGGGCACCGCGGTCATGGGCATGAGCGCCATGGGGACGCCGATGATGGTTCCCAGGACCAGGGCGATGGCGATGTACTTGTAGGTGACGATCTCCGGCGACAGCATGGTGCCGCCGATCGCGAGGGTCATGCCGATGCAGCCGACGATGACCCCGCGCATGGCGGTGGGAACGCTGGAGAGCCACTTGAGCGCCAGGATGAACGCCGCGGAGGCGGCGAGGTAGGCGATGGGAATGAACGTCTCGTTCACTTGGCCGCTCCCTTTCTCTTGAACATCTTGATCATGCGGAAGGTGATGAGGTAGCCGCCGGTCACGTTGATCATCGAACAGGTGACGGCGAGGGTGCCGAGAATGGTCGAGAGCGTGGTCTCCGCGCGACCGGCGATGATCAGGGCGCCCACGATGGAGATCGCGGAGATCGCGTTGGTCAGCGACATCAGCGGCGTGTGGAGCAGCGGGGAAACCCGCTTGATGACTTCCAGGCCCACGAAGGTCGCGAGCAGGAAGACATAGAGCGAGGACAGAAGGTCAGGTGCGTGGGTCATGCTTGAAGGCTCCACTTTCGATTTGATCCTGAGGGGAAGGGGTTCTTGGAGGGACGGCTCAGGAGGCGGCTGTAGGGGCGGGGAGCCCCAGGGCCTCTCGCACGCGGGGCTGAACCACATCGCCGCCCTGGGCGACCAGGGCCTCGCGAATGATTTCGTCCTTGGTGTCGAGGACCATCTCGCCCTTCTTGACGATGAGCTTGAGGAGGTTCAGGAGGTTCCGGGAGAACATCTGGCTCGCGTGGCCGCCCAGCTGGGAGACGACGTTCGTGGGACCGAGCACGACCGCGGAGCCCACGGTCACGGTCTCGCCGGGCTTCGTGACTTCGCAGTTGCCGCCGTTTTCGGCCATGAGGTCGACGACCACGGCGCCCGGGTGCATGGCTTCGACCATGGCGCGGGTGACGAGGACGGGCGCCTTCTTTCCGGGAACGCCCGCGGTGGTGATCACCACGTCGGAGTCCGAGACGGCCTTGAGCATGGCCGCGCGCTGACGGGCGAGGAAGTCCTCGCTCACCGCCTTGGCGTAGCCGCCCGCGCCCTCGGCCTCCTTCGAGTCCACTTCGATCTCGAGGAACTTCGCTCCGAGCGAGGCCACCTGCTCCTTCGCGGCCGCGCGCACGTCGTAGGCGGTGACCGAGGCGCCGAGGCGCTTCGCGGTGGCGATGGCGGAGAGCCCGGCGACACCCGCGCCCATGACCAGGACCTTGGCCGGGGCCAGGGTTCCCGCGGCGGTCATCATCAGGGGGAAAACGCGGGGCAGCGCTTCGGCGCCGAGCAGGACGCCGCGATAGCCGAGAAGGGTGGCCATGGAGGACAGCACGTCCATCGACTGGGCGCGGGTGATGCGGGGCACCAGCTCGAGGGCCATGGTGGAAGCACCGCTCTTCGCGATGGCCGCGTGGGGGGCCGGCTTTGAGAGCGCATCGCCGAGGCCGATGAAGAGCTGGCCGGTCCGGCCCGGGCCGGAGAGGCCGGTGGGGGGCGAGACGAAGAGCACGATCTGGGCGGAGGAGAGGAGCTCGTCGCGGGACTTCGCGATGCGCGCCCCCGCCGCCTCGTAAGCCGCGTCGGGATAGGCGGACGATGCGCCGGCCCCGGCCTCGATCAATACCTCGGCTCCGAGAGCCTTGATGGCCTTGAGATCGCCCGGAACCAGCGAGACACGTCTTTCGCCGGCCGGTGTTTCCTTGAGAACGCCAATGCAAAGGGACATACTGTGGGGTGAGTATCGCCTATCCGGCGAACGCGTTGTGCTACGTTCGCCTCACCCAGCTCATGAAAGCCATTTCCATTCTCGGCTGCACGGGTTCCATCGGAACCAACACCCTCGCGGTGATCCGCGCTTTTCCGGATCGCTTTCGAGTGGTCGGATTGGCCGCCGGAAATGATGCAAAAGGACTAGCCGCGCAGATCGGTACTTTCAAGCCAAAGGTCGTTTCCGTCGCCTCGGAGGAGGTCTTGAGGACGCTCGCCGGGCTGGTGGACCTTCAAGGCATCGCGGTGGGCATCGGAGAGCCGGGCATGACCGCGGTGGCCACCGCGGCGGAGGCCGAGATCGTGGTGGCGGCGGCGGTGGGTGCGGTGGGTCTCGTCCCCACCTTCGCGGCCATCCAGGCGGGCAAGGACGTGGCCCTCGCCAACAAGGAAACCCTGGTGATGGCGGGCGAGATCATGACCCGCGAGCAGCGATCCCGCGGCACGCGGCTCCTGCCCATCGACTCCGAGCACTGCGCGCTGCACCAGTGTCTCGTCTCGCGCGATCCGGGCGGGGTTTCGAAGCTCTGGCTCACCGCCTCGGGAGGCCCCTTCCGCACACGCCCGGCCTCCACCTTCGGGGAGATCACGGTCGAGGAGGCGCTCAACCACCCCACCTGGCGCATGGGACGGAAGATCACCATCGATTCCGCCACCCTCATGAACAAGGCGCTCGAGATCATCGAGGCTCACTGGCTCTTCGGTATCCCCGGAGACCGGATCGACGTGGTCGTCCATCCCCAGTCGGTCGTCCACTCGATGGTCGAGTTCAAGGACGGCACGGTCCTGGCCCAGCTTGGCCGCACGGATATGCGGATCCCCATCCAGTACGCTCTCACCTACCCCGAGGTCTGGGAGACCCCGCTTCAGCCCATGGACCTGGGGACCGCGTTCTCCCTCGGCTTCGAGCCGCCCGACCATGCGCGCTTCAAGAGCCTCGGCCTGGCCCAGGAGGCGCTCGCCCGCGGAGGCACCACGCCCGCGGCCATGAACGCGGCGAACGAGGTCGCGGTCCAGGCTTTCCTCGACGGGGAGATTCCCTTCCCCGGCATCACCGAGATCGTGAGCGACGTGGTGCTGAAACACGTCCCGAAGGAAGCCGCCACCATCGAAGCCGTCCTCGCCGCCGACCGCGCGGCCCGTGCGCTGGCGCGAACCGCCTGCTTCGCCCTCCATCCCGCCTGAGGTCAGCGCCCTCCGAAGAGGAGGCCGAGAGCGAGGAGTGCGGGCAGGGCCTGGACGAAGAAGATCCGCCTCGAGACGGTGATGGCCCCGAAGGATCCGGCCACGACCACGCAGCCGAGGAAGAAGGTCTTCACCGAAAACGCCTGCGCGGGGGACGAGGACGCGAGACCCCACACCAGGCCGGCCGCCAGAAAACCATTGTAGAGGCCCTGGTTGGCGGCGAGGGTGGCCGAGGCCTGCGCGTGCTCGAGGGAGTTGCGGAAGGTCTTCAGGCCGAGCGGTTTCGTCCACAGGAACATCTCGAGAACGAGGAACCAGGCGTGGAGCAGGGCGACCACGGCCACGAGAACATCGGCGATTGCGCTCAAAGTCCACTCTCCTTTGCCTGGGGGACGTCCTTGAAGGGCACTCTACAAGCGGTTGGACTGAGGATTTTCCGGGGGCTCCAACTAGACTCCGGGGTCTTTCCCATGATTGGAACCCCCCGAGCTTGATGGACGCAATCGGCAGCTTTGCCAATTCGACGGTCGCCCTGATCGTCGTCCTGGGCATCATCATCTTCTTCCACGAGTCCGGCCATTTCCTGTTGGCCAAGGCCTTCGGGATGCGGGTCTTCATCTTCTCGTTCGGCTTCGGGAAACGGCTCTTCGGCTTCAAGCGCGGGGACACCGACTACCGCGTGTCCCTGATCCCCCTCGGCGGCTACGTGAAGCTCGAAGGGGAACCCGACGACGCGATCACCGAGGACACCGCCCCGCGCGGCGATGGGAATGACTTTCTGTCCCGGGCGCGCTGGCAGCGCCTGATCGTCTACGTCGCGGGACCGGCCATGAACGCGGTCCTCGCCGTCCTGACCTTCACCATCATCTTCATGCTCGGGGTGGGCGTCCCCGGCGTCCGCTACGACGTCCCCACCATCGGCGCCATCGACCCGGGCTCCCCCGCCGCTTCCGCCGGTCTCGAGCCGGGCGACACCATCACGAAGTTCGACGGCGAGCCCGCGGAGGACTGGGAGCAGGTCCAGATCGGCATCCTGATGCGTCCCAGCCGCGACATTTCCATGGAGATCGCGCGAGGACCGGAACGCCTGATGAAGACCATGCGGGCCCGGGTGATCGACGGGAAGATGGGCGACATCGGCGTGTTCCCGCTCGTGCGCATCGGCCAGGTCACCAAGGGATCGCCCGCCGAGGCCGCCGGGCTCAGGGTCGAGGACGGTCTCCTGCGGGTGGCGGGATTGCCCCTTCAGTCCTTCGCCGACGTCCCCGCGAAGGTGCGCGCCGCCGGCGACAAGCCCATCACCTTCGAGATCCTTCGCGGCCACGAGCGCCTCTCCATCGACATCGCGCCGAAGGAGGGCCGGGTGGGGATCTCGGAGAAGTTCGTGATCAAGAAGTTCGGCTTCGCCCGCGCGGTGAAGGAGGCCTTCCGCGAGACCTGGGATCGCACCGTGCAGATGGTGAGCCTGTTGAAGCAGCTCCTGACCTTCCGGGTGGCCGCGAAGTCGGCGCTGTCCGGTCCCATCGGGATCGCCCAGGCCGCGGGGGAGGCGGCGCGCACCGGCATCGTCTCCATCCTGTTCCTGATCGCCTTGCTGTCGATCTCGGTGGGTGTTCTGAACCTCTTCCCCATGGCCCCCCTCGACGGCGGGCACATCGCGGTCCTGCTCGCGGAGATGGTGATCCGCCGCGACCTGTCCGAGAAGGTGAAGATCGTCTTCATGAACGCGGGCTTCGTCCTCATCATGGCGCTCATGGT
>DAORUA010000014.1:0-23849 GCA_035432945.1 Vicinamibacteria bacterium
TTGGGGTCGACGCCCGGCGCGGGGAGGAAGTTCGTGGCGAGGCGGTTGCCGAGGGTGATCGTCCCCGTTTTGTCGAGGAGCAGGACGTCGACGTCGCCCGCCGCTTCCACCGCTCGTCCGGAGGTTGCGACGACGTTGGCGCGGATCAGCCGGTCCATTCCCGAGATCCCGATCGCGGACAGGAGACCGCCGATGGTGGTGGGGATGAGGCACACCAGGAGCGCGATCAGGACGGTCACCGTGACCGGCTGCCCCTGCCCGGCCGCGTGCACGGCGAAGAGCGAGAAGGGAAGCAGGGTGGCGGTCGCGAGCAGGAACACGATGGTCATGAACGCGAGCAGGATATTGAGCGCGATCTCGTTCGGCGTCTTCTGGCGTTTCGCGCCCTCGACGAGGCCGATCATGCGGTCGAGGAAGGCCTCGCCCGGGTTGGTGGTGATCCGTACCACCAGCCAGTCGGAGAGGACGCGCGTGCCTCCGGTGACCGCACTTCGATCGCCGCCGCTCTCGCGAATGACGGGAGCGCTCTCTCCGGTGATCGCGCTTTCGTCGACCGAGGCGACGCCCTCGATCACCTCGCCGTCCGCCGGGATGGTGGCGCCGGCCTCGACGAGAACGATGTCGCCCTTCCGCAGATCGGGCGCGGCCACGAGATTGAACGGCGACGTGCGAACCACGGTGTGGAGGCGCTTGGCCTGGATGTCGCGCCGCGCCTTGCGAAGGGAGTCCGCCTGGGCCTTGCCCCGGCCTTCCGCCAGCGCTTCGGCGAAATTGGAGAAGAGCACGGTGGCCCACAGCCACGCGGAGACCGCGAGGATGAAGGCGGCCGGAGCGTCGCCTTCGCCGAACAGGGCGCGCACCCCGAGGACGAGGGTGAACACGCTGCAGACTTCGGTGACGAACATGACCGGGTTTCTGGCCACATAGCGGGGATCGAGCTTGGAGAAGGCGCCCATGATGGCGGGTTTCATCAGGGTCGGATCGAAGAGGGAACGGGTGCGGGTGGCGGGTGTCATGATCGGTTCCTCAGGCGGCGGCGGTCATCATCAGGTGTTCGACGATGGGTCCCAGGGCGAGTGCGGGCAGGAAGGTGAGCGCTCCCAGCAGGATCACCATGACCAGGAGCAGCGCGACGAAGAGCGGGGTGTGGGTCGGGAACGTCCCCGGCCCCGCGGCCACCGCTTTCTTGCGGGCGAGCGAGCCCGCGAGGGCGAGCACGGGGAGGGCGATCCAGTACCGGCCCACCAGCATGCACAGGCCCAGCAGGACGTTGTAGAAGGGCGTGTTGGTGGACATGCCGCCGAAGGCGCTCCCGTTGTTGTTTCCGGCCGATGAGAAGGCGTAGAGGACCTCGCTGAAGCCGTGCGGGCCGGGATTGAAGATCCCGGCGCGTCCGGCGTCCGTCGCGACCGCGAGCGCAGTTCCCGCGAGCACCATCACCGAGGGGGCGAGGAGGGCGAGGGACGCCATCTTGATTTCGAAGGCCTCGATCTTCTTGCCGAGATACTCGGGCGTGCGGCCGACCATGAGGCCCGCGATGAACACGGTCACGATCGCGAACACAAGCATCCCGTACAGGCCCGAGCCGACGCCGCCGAAGATGACTTCGCCCAGTTGCATCAGGACCATCGGCGCGATGCCGCCGAGGGGCGTGAACGAATCGTGCATCGAGTTCACCGAGCCGTTCGACGCCGCGGTGGTGGCGTTGGCCCAGAGGGAGGACTGGGCGATGCCGAAGCGGGCTTCCTTTCCCTCCATGTTGCCGCCGGGCTGGTTCGCGCTGTACGCACTGTCGGCCCCGATGGCCGGGAAGATCGGGTTTCCCGACTGCTCGGCCCAGGCGGTGAAGACGTAGAACCCGGCGAGGGCCGCGGTCATCGCGGCGAGGACCGCGACACCCTGTCGCTGGTCCCCCACCATGCGGCCGAAGGTGAAGCACAAGGCGGCGGGGATGAGCAGGATGGAGATCACCTCCGCGAGGTTGCTGAGGGCGGTGGGGTTTTCGAGCGGATGGGCGGAATTCACGTTGAAGAACCCGCCGCCGTTCGTCCCGAGCTGCTTGATCGCCACTTGCGACGCCGCGGGTCCGATCGCGATCGTCTGTTCCATGACAGGCCTGCCGTCCGCGTCCCTGGTGGATTCGACGAGAGTGACGGTCTGCGAAGGCGAGAACGTCTGCACCACGCCCTGGGAGACGAGAAACACCGCGAGCGCGAGCGAGAGGGGAAGCAGAACATAGAGAGTGCTTCGCACCATGTCGACCCAGAAATTGCCGATGGTCTCAACCTGCTTTCGCGCCAGCCCCCGGATGAGGGCCACGAGACACGCCATGCCCGCGGCGGCGGAGACGAAGTTCTGCACGGTGAGGGCCATCATCTGGGTGAAGTAGCTCATCGTCGTCTCGCCCCCGTACGACTGCCAGTTCGTATTGGTCGCGAAACTGACCGCGGTGCTGAAGGACAGATCGGGAGAGACCGCGCCCAGGGCCTGCGGATTCAGAGGCAGGACGTGCTGGAAGCGCTGGATCGCGTACACCGCGAGCAGGCCGAAGAGATTGAAGACGAGCATGGCGCCCGCGTACGCGGTCCATTTCATCTCCACCTCCGGCCTCACGCCGGCCAGGCGGTAGAGGAGTCGCTCGAACGGCCCGAGGACGGGATCGAGGATGGTGCGCTTGCCCTCGTAGAGCCCGGCCATGAACGAGCCAAGCGGCCAGGCGAGGAGGATGAGCAGGGCGAGATAAAGGCCGCCCTGAACGAAATTGTTGATGGTCATCAGAACCACTCCGGCTTCAGAAGGGCGACCACGAGGTAGGCGAGAAGGGCGAGAGCCAAGAGACCGGCGACGACGTACAGAGAGGTCATGAACGGTTCTCCATGAGGTTTTCGAACAGAGCGATCAAGCCGAAGCAGGCGGCGAAGAACAGGAGCGCGATACCGGGATAGAGCAGGTCCATACACAGTTCCTTCTTTAGAACCAGGCGGTGAGGCCAAAGGTGAGCGTCGATTGCGATTTCGCGGAACGCGTCGAGAGGGCGCCCTCGAAGTAGATGGGATCCGCGGCCGCGTCGTGCCGGAACTCCAGTCGGACGGACAGGCGATCGACGGGGCGGGCGTCGAGGGTCGCGGTCAGGGAGCGGACCCGCGTGGCGGGGAAGAAGAGGGCGGACGCCGTTCCGGCGCTGGAACTCGGAATGGTCTCATCCAGGATGTCGGCGCGGCCGGCGAGGTGGAGCCACTCGTTTGCCTTCACGCGGGCGGCGAGCGCCGCCGCACGCCAGCTCGCCCGGCCGAACGTGGTGTCTTCAAAGCCGCCATCCGCGTGCGCCTGTATCGAAAGGGTCGGCGAGACGGACACGGTGATGTGCGAATCGAAGAGATTCCGCCACGGTTGGCCTTCCGGAGCGCCCCGAGGCCTCTCCACGCCCCCGAAGTAGAGGATGCTGGCCGTGATCTTGTCGGGCTTCGTGTAGAAGCCTTGAAGGGAGATGGACTTCTTGCCGTTGGTGTCGGTGACGTTGTTCCAACCGTTGTAGACGGCGCCGGTGACATTCCAGCGCTCGCTGACTGCGTACGTGGCGCGCATGCCCGCGTGATAGAAGGGCAGGCCGAAGAAGAGCGTCGATCGCGACCAGTTCCAGTTGTCCTTGACGGGGATGCCTTCGGGGCCGATGGGGGACAGGAAGATCCCGCCGTCCAGGGTCAGGCCCTTGCCGACCGGAGCCTTCCAGGCCACCGTGGCTTCGAGAATGTGGCGGACGTCGCTCGTGGCCTCGGCCCCGTAGTAGATGTCGGGCGTGTCGCCAGTCTGGAGAGCCAGCCGGCCGGAAATAGCACCCGCGCTCCAGCGGGTGTCGATCACCGCATTCGACAGGGCGAACGAGTTGTGGCGGGCGTCGAAACCGCGGAAGGCGGTGACACCGTTTTCGGGCTCGTTGAAGTTCCAGCCGACGTACGTCTCGACGAAGGCGCCGACCGTGATGGAAGGGGCCGGATCCTTCGCTTCCTGGGCCAGGACCAGGGTTGGGCCGAGGGCGAGCACGAGTCCGGCCAGGATGAGGGCCTTGCCGTTCGGCCCCGGAGCGGGCGCCCCCGCGCTTCCTTCCTCGTCCTCCTCGTCCGCCGGTGCAGCCGCCTCGTCTTCCCGTTCCTTCTCCTTCAGGAGGCGGTAGTGCTCGTCGGCCGTGCGCTTCAGGAAGGCGAGCAGCCAGACGGTCAGGAAAAGGGCCAGAGCGGAGGCGAGCCCGTAGGGCACGCTGAAGGTGGCCGCATCCGGCCATCCGATACCGAGCAGGGAGCAGGTGTTCATGATGTACGGGAGTATGGGGATTCCGTGGTCAAGATGGGCTCAAGAATGACGGACTGCGTATCAAGAAATCATCAAGATCGGGGCCCGCGGTTGACCGCCCGGGACGTTTCTCCCCCTCGACTTCAGATAAAGTCTTCCCCCCAGTCCCAAACACGGAGGCGCGACAATGAAGATCACACCCCTTGGCAAGGCCATCATGGTGCTGCTCGGGCTCACCATCATCTACTTTGGCGTCCGGAACTTCGGGGCCGACATCCGCAAGTGGGCGACCGGCGGCAAGGAAGCGGCAAGCACCCAGACCGCCACCAGCACGGACGACTTCGGCGCGCTGAGCAACGCACCCACCGATCCCGGCCGCAACGCCGGCTCGAACGGCGTCACCGCGGCGGTGCTCGCGAGCGGCGGCAAGCTCTCCCGCCCCCTCGTGGTCGCCATCAACACCTGGGCCGGTCACGCGCCCGGCATCGTCGCGAATGGCGGTCTTGACCCCGGTGCGGCATCCTCGCTCTACAAGAAGCAGTTCGGCCTCGACGTGAAGTTCGTCCTGCTCGAGGATCCGGCCGCGAAGCTCGCCGCCTTCAGCACCGGCGACGTCGACATCATGTGGAACACCGTGGACAACTGGGCGCGCGAGGCCTCGATCCTGGCCGAGAAGAACCAGAAGGCCCGCTCCATCATCATGCAGGACTGGTCGCGCGGCGGGGACGGCATCGTTTCCCTCAACACCATCACGTCGATCGAGGGGCTCAAGGGCAAGAAGATCGCGTGCACCCAGTTCACGCCCTCCCACTTCCTCCTTCTCTATCTGCTGTCGCAGTCGGGTCTGTCCGCCGAGGATCGCACCGCGGTCGAGAAGAACATCATCTTCACCCAGGACGCTCCCGCCGCCGCCGCCATGTTCAAGGCGAAGCAGGTCGACGCCGCCGTGACCTGGGAGCCGGATCTTTCGGGCGCGGTCACCGCGCGGGAGAGCGAGGCCCACGTCCTCGTCTCGACCACCGCGGCCACCAACATCATCGCGGACACCCTGGTCGCCCGGCAGGACATCATCGACTCCGCTCCCGAGACCGTGCGCGACTTCGTGCATGGCTGGTTCGAGGGCATCGAGATGATGCGCAAGGATCCCGCGAGCTCCTACGCGGTGGTGGGGAAGGCGCTCAAGCTCGACAACGAGACGGTGTCGGGGATGCTCTCCGGCCTCAAGCTCACCGCCTTCGCCGACAACGCCCAGTTCTACGGCCTCACCGGCGGCCGCGCCCACTACGAGACACTCTTCGACACCGCCTTCGTGATCTGGCGGAAGAAGGGCCTCGTGACCAAGGCGGTGAACGCCAAGGACTGGGCCGACACCCGCTTCATCGCGGCGCTCGCTCCCGCCTATCCGGGCGAGAAGGTCGAAGAGGCCAAGGTCGCGGCCAAAGCGCCCTCCTCCCAGGACCGCGCCATCATCAACAAGCAGATCGACATCCACTTCACCCCCGGCTCCGACCAGATCATGCCCGGCTCGTTCTTCGTCCTCGACGCCCTCGGAGACACCATGACCTCCTTCGGCGCCACCTACCTCCGGGTCGAAGGAAACACGGACTCGACCGGCGCCGCCTCCGCGAACATGACCCTCTCGGAACGCCGCGCCCTGGCGGTGAAGAAGTACATCCTGCAGAACTTCCCGAACATCGAGGCGAGCCGCTTCCAGACCATCGGCCGCGGTTCGTCGCAGCCGGTGGCGAGCAACGACACCGAGGCCGGGCGCCAGCTCAACCGCCGCACCGAGATCAAGGTGGTCCTGGCTCAGTAGGCCGGGACTCCTTCGGCCCCTCAATCCACATGGCTAAGGAAATCCTCGGCCTTCGGACGAACATCTCCCAGGGCGCATCGTTCGCCCTGGGACTGGTGTCGCCCATCGTGCTCTTCGGCGCCTGGTGCGGCCTGACCTACGGCGGCTTCGCGCCGCCGGACTTCCTGCCCTCGCCCACCGAGGTCCTGCGCGGGATCCTGCAACTGTTCATCGAGCACGACCTGTGGGGCGCGATCCTGATTTCGTCCCGGCGCATCGGCATCGCCTTCCTGCTGGCCTCCGCGATCGCGGTGCCGCTCGGCGTCCTGATGGGATCGTTCGAGGCAATCAACCGCCTGTTCGAGCCCGTGGTCTCGCCGCTTCGCTACATGCCCATCTCCGCGTTCATTCCGCTGCTCATCCTGTGGTTCGGGATCTATGAAAAGCAGAAGATCGCGTTCCTCTTTCTTGGAGTCTTCGTCTATCTGCTCCCGGTCGTGGTCACCGCGATCCGGGCCGTCCCCGAGGAGCTCGTGCAGACCGCACTCACCCTCGGCGCTTCGAAGTTCCAGGTGATCCGGACCGTCCTGGTGCCGGCGGCGCTCCCCGAGATCTGCGACTCGTTCCGGGTCATGAACGCGATCTCCTGGACGTACGTGATCCTCGCCGAGGCGGTGAACCCGGAGCACGGCCTCGGCTACATGGTCGAACTCGCGCGCACCCATCAGAAGGCGTCGTGGTCGTTCGCCGGCCTGTTCGTGATCGGCGGGATCGGCCTCATCACCGACTCGGCGATCCGTCTCTTCTGGAACATCGCCTTCCGCTGGAAGGAGAAGGCGTCATGACCTCGAAGGATCCCGCCAAGCCCTCGGCCGCGCCCCAGGCGGGCGAACCGGGAACGATCGCGGTCACGGTCGGCGAAGGCACGGCCCAGGCAACCTATCGGCCCGAACTCAAGGCGAAGTCGCCGAAGCTGCGGCTTTCCGGGGTGTGCGTCACCTACATCGGCCGCGACGGGCACAACACCGAGGCGGTGCGCGACGTGTCCTTCGAGATCGAAGATCGCCCCGGAGTGGGGGAGATCGTGGTCTTCCTCGGTCCCTCGGGTTGTGGCAAGTCGACCATCCTCAAGGCCGTGGCCGGGCTGCTCCCTCCCACCAAGGGCACCGTCCACGTCGACGGCGAACTGGTCACCGGCGTGGGCCGCGATCGCGGGATGGTGTTCCAGGCCTACACCTCGTTCGGCTGGCTGACCGTGCGCGAGAACGTGGAGTACGGCCTGCGCCTGCGCGGGGTCGCGCCGAAGGAACGGACCGAGCGGGCGGACAAGTACCTCAAGGCGGTCGGCCTCGCCGATTTCGCGAACCGGTACCCGAAGGACCTCTCGGGCGGGATGAAGCAGCGGGTCGCTCTCGCTCGAACCCTCATCAATCAACCGCGCCTGGTCTTGATGGACGAGCCGTTCGGCGCCCTCGATCCCCAGACCCGGTGGGGCATGCAGGGCCTGCTCCTCGACATCGCGCGCACCGAGGACAACACCACCATCTTCATCACCCACGACGTGTCGGAGGCGGTGTACCTCGCCGACACCGTCTACGTGCTCTCGGCGCGGCCCGCGCGGATCCTGCATCGAGTGAACGTCCCCGTGTTCACGAACCGCGAGATCTCGGTCAAGTCCTCCTCCGAATTCCGCGCGGTCGAGCGGCAGCTGCTCGATCTCCTGTACGCGCCGTCCTAGGCGGGGGGCTCCCCCCGGGGCACGGGAGCGGTGGTATGGTCTTTTCATTCACCCGGGAGGAAATATGAACGGACTGCGTTTGTTGGGTCGCTGGCCGCGGCGTCTGGTCGCGACGCTGGCTCTTGTGTCGATCGCCGCCGCCGCGGTGCCCGTGGCCCGGGCCGAGCAGGCGAGCGCCGATCGTCCCATGTTGACCGCGAGGATGAGCCGCTGGCAGGGCGATCCGGCCAAGAAGCGGAAAGGGCCTCCCGGCTTCGACATCCAGTTCCGACTGGTGGGCGCCCGCTTCGATGGGACCTTCGGCGTCGAGGGAGTTCCCCAGAGCGTTCCCGCGGGCGAACCGTTCGACGCCCAGATCAAGCTCACCAACATCGGGGGCAAGAACATCAAGCTGTCCTCCGTCACGGTCACCGGAGCGGAGGGCGTTCTCCCCACGGACCTCCTCGCGAAGAAAGTGGATCCGAAGTCCTCCGCCACGGTGGCGACCTTCAAGGTCCCGCCGCAGTCGTCGGCCGGATCGAGCTTCCAGATCCTCGTGGTCCTGAGCAACGGTGACAAGCACACCGCGACCCTGACCTTCTCCAAGGCTTCCTGACGCTCAGACGGTAAGATCCTGGGCTCCTTGAGCAGCCCGGGTCCTCGTCCACGCGTTGTCGTCCTCGGCGGCGGGCTTTCCGGAGCCTCCGTGGCCTGGGGCCTGGCCCGGGCGAACGACTTCGACGTCACCGTGATCGAGCGGGGACCGGCCCTGGGCGGCCTCGCGGGCAGCTTCGAGCGCGACGGACACTTCTATCCGCTCGGCTACCACCACATCCTGCATCGGGACCGTACTCTCCTCTACTTCCTGGACCGGATCGGGGCCCTTCCGAACGTTTCCTGGCGGCGGATCCGCATGCTGTTCCGGATTCGGGACCGCCTCTTCAATCTCGCGAACCCACTCGACTTCCTGGCTTTTCCCATGTCGTTCGCGGACAAGGCCCGTTTCGTCCTGATGATGGCGCGGGCCTTCGGCAAGAGCGACTGGTCGGACTGGCAGGACCGGAGCGCGGTCGAACTCCTCGACTCGTGGTCCTCGCCCGGGGTGCGTCAGGCTCTTTTCGAACCGCTGACCCGCCTCAAGTTCGAGCTGCCCTGTGAAGAGGTGAGCGGGGCCTGGCTGGGCGCGCGCCTGCATCATCGAGAGGGTTCGGCGCCCCTTGGCTACATTCCCGGCGCCAACTGGACGAAGATCCTGTGTGAAGGGGTGACCCGTCTGGTCGCGGAAGCCGGAGTCACGATCCGGACCAGGACGGCGGTCGCCGGTCTCTCCCGCGCGAACGGCCGGATCCAGTCCGTGGATCTCGCTGATGGCGAAAGGATCGAAGCGGACCTGGTGGTGAGCTCGATCCCGACCGAGGTGTACATGGGCATGGTTCCCGAGGACCAGACCGAGCAACTCGCTTCCATCCGCTACACCGCCCTCGTTTCCGTGATCGCGGCGTCAAGGAAGAAGGTGTCGCCCGATTTCTACTGGATGAACCTGGCGTCCCTCGACCGCGCGGCCTGCGGCGTGTTCCTGCTGAACTCCCTGAATCCCAGCATCGGCGCTCCCGGCGACTCCTGCGTGAACTTCGTGACCCACCTCAACAGCCGGTCCCGGCCGTTCTTCGCGAAGTCGGATGACGAGCTGATCGCGGCCTATCTCGAGGACTTCCGCGCCATCTTCGGGTTTGATCTCGATCCCCACTGGACGAACGTCGCCCGGGTGCCCATGTACTCGCCGGTTTTCAACCGCGGTTACCGCAATCCGCCTCCGCGCTCGTCGACTCTCGCGAACGTCTACTTCGCGGGAAACTACCGGACCTTCCCCTCCGTTGTCTCCACCGGCACCGCCCTCCTGTCCGGCCTCGAGACCGCCGACGTCATCCTGCGCTCGCACGGCCTTCCCCCGGGCGAAGCGGCGGCGGCGCGGGGCTTCAGATCATGACTTCACCTGGCTCGATCGTGGCCGTAGAGGCGGTTCCCGCCGATCTGCCCGGAGGAATGCGGCGCGCCCTGGAGGCGGCCGAATGGACGAGGTTCGTGCCGCGGGGGGCCGACGTTTCGCTCAAGGTCAACCTGGGCTGGGACATGTTCATACCCGGGTCCATCACGTCCCCCTTCTTCGTAGCCACCCTGATCGATGCCATCCGCGATCACGTGGGCCGGATCTACCTGGTGGAGTGCGATCAGGTTCTCGAGGACATCGAGAAGGCGTGCCGGATGAGCCTGATGGACGAGGTCTGCCGGCGCACCGGGGCCCAGTGGGTCAACATGGGGAGCATCGGCTCCGTGCCGATCGATGCCCCTCGGAATGTGGTCCTGAAGAGAATCGACGTGCCCCAGATCCTGAGGGACACCGTCCTCCTCACCGTGCCGGTGATGAAGACCCACGCCAAAACGGGTCTCACCGGGTCGTTGAAGAACCAGTGGGGTTGCCTGCCCAAGACCCGCCACGAGTGGCACCTCGTCCTCGACGAGGCCATCGCCGATCTCAACGCGGTCATCCGTCCCGCCTTTGCGGTCATGGACGGGACCATCGGACTCGAAGGCAACGGGCCGAAATCGGGCTCGCCGCGGATCGCCGAGCGCGTGCTTTGTTCCGGCGACCCGGTCGCCCTCGATACCGTCCAGGCCCTGTGCATGGGCCTCGATCCCGCGCAGATCCGGCACCTCGCGACCTGCGTGGAGCGGGGAGTGGGCACGAATGATCTGAACCGCATCGAGATCCGGGGCCTGGATCCGGTGGAGAGCCGGGTTCGGTTCCTCCCCGCGAAACACAACGCGGTCTCCCTGGTGGAGAACCTGCTGCGTCAGTCCCTTCTGAAGAGGCTCTTCTTCAACACCCCGGTTTTCGACCTGTGCCTCGCGGGGGCGAAGCTCTACTACCGCGGCTGGTCGGCCCTTCACGCCGAGCGGTGCTGGAGGATCGCCCTGGCGCACCCGTACTATGGCCCTACCTGGCGGGCCGCGTACGAGGGGCGGAGATCGAGGGGATGACGGCCCGTGATTGATGGGTCGCCGCTCGGGCGCGCCGACTAACGCGGCAGGCGCACGTCGGGATCGCCGAGCAGGACCCAGCCATGGAGGAATTCCCGCTCGCCCGGATGGGCGGCGAGGAACTCGGCCTTGGCCTCCCGCACCGATTCGCCGAGCGTCTGCCCGGCGAGCAGTTTGGGATAAAGGCGCAGATACAACTCGCGCTGCAGGGTCGGGAGGGAGATTCCGGTGGGGCCGAAGCCTGCCACCGCGCCGCCCATGGGAGTCAGGACCATGGCCTCGCTGAGCGCGGGCCCGCCGAGGTAGCGATAATCCGAGGACAGGCAGGACCAGGTGAGGAGCAGCGTGGCCTGATCGGTGTGAGCCAGGGAGGCGGCGTCGTCGGAACCGAAGATCACTTCATCGGCCCAGTGATCGGGCGCGCCGTGGCCCACGAAGGTGGTGGTCAGAGCGCCCACCGCCAGCCCGGCGAGAAGGCTGTCGCGCGCGCCCGCGGCCCCGAGCGAGATGTCCGCGAAGGTGATCGACCCGCTCAGCAGCCCCTCGATCCCGCGGCCGGCGCTCCGGAAAGCGAAGTCGTTCATCCCCTGGTTGTCGACGGCAATCACATGGCGCCCGAGGTTTCGGGCGAGGAGGCTCTCCGCGTTCTCGATCTTCTGGACCATCGCCTCGGCCTCCGCCGTGGTGCGGACGGGCAGGCGCCCGATGGAGAGGTCCGGCGCGCCGTCGCGGTCGCGGTCGGCGTAGAGGTTCTCGGACGCCACGCGCCCGGTATAGGTGTCGTGGCCGATGGCGGAGGGAATCAGGACGCGCTCTCCCTGGCGGTAGTTGTCGGCGGGGTCGTCGGTGTCATCGCCGACGAGCAGGACCGAGGAAGCGCTTCGAACCTCGGCGATCAGCGCCTGCACCGCCGAGGCGTCGGGAATGCCCGCGGTGAACCGGTCATACGCGCGCTCGACATCCACCACCGCGGCGGATCGTCCCGCCCGGTTCTTCAGGGCGGCGATCTTCTCGGCCTGGGCCTCGAAGTCGGGGTGGGTGACGATGAGGTAGTCGGTCCGGGCCAGGCGGGGGAGGGTGGGGTCATAGGATGAGATCCGCAGGATCTCGCCGGTCGGAGGCGGCAGGGTCACACCCAGGTCGAGATGGCTCAGGAACACATAGCTGCCGGCCGGATTTCCCGGCGATGAGTAAGCGAGGGTCAGCTGGTTTCGCATGGGCAACAGAGACGATGCGTCGATCGAGCCGGTCAGGAAGGTCGCGGCCATACCGTTGAAGTCGACGCTGCCGACCAGGATCCCGTTGATGCGCGCCTCCACGTGGTGCTCGTTCTCGGTTCGGCCGAGCAGGCCGATCTTCACGGGCACGCTGCCGCTCCGGGCCTGGTAGCCCGGCAGATCGAAGTCGCCCTGGGTGGGATCCCAGGACGCGGGCCAGGGGTCTCCCCCGGAGATCACGTCCCAGTACCAGGGGTCGTGGTCCAGCGGCGCCGCCTGGTAGTAAAAGCCGTTCTTCTCGATCCGCTCGAAGCCGGGCGCGGGCGGCGGCGCGGACGGGCCGAGGGGCGCGCGCAGGACCGGCACGCCATTCCAGGTGACGACGTAGACGTTGTTGGCGGTGTGGTCGGTCGAAAGATCGCGCGCGATGAACGAGAGGCCATTCGGGTTCGAGGTGAAGGGCACGCGCACGCCCGCGGTCGTGACCTGCAGACGGCCGGGATCCCGCGTGAATCGAGGAGGCAGTCCGAGGCTCACGAGGTCGGTCCACGAGAGCTGAATCAGGCCGGCCTGCGCGATCTCCACCTTGACCCCGGCGCCGGCGGCGCGCATCGGGCCCCGCCTTGGGCCGAGGAGCGACCGAACCCGCGGCGTTCGCGGCGCGCGCAGGGAACGGGAGTCGCCCCGCTCCTCGGCGAGCTGGCTGGAGACGCGAACTTCGATCCGTTCGAACTGGCGGCGCAGGTTCTCGTCATCCGCGGAAAACGGGCCCATCATCCGCCCGGCCTCCGAGCCGAGTTCCACTTCCTCGATCCAGAGGAAGGCAGCGGTGGTGTCCGTCTCGATGCGGTAGAGGATCGGAGTCATCGACTCGGGCCGCGGCGACTTGATGAAGGCGCGGTTGATTCGGACCTTGTCGGCGCGCCGGAGTCCCGAACTCGCGGCGTAGAGATTGAACCCGGCGGTGCCGTGCTGCCAGGCGGTGGCGAATTCGACCCGGCCCGCGCCGACCCGAAGGCCGGCGATCGAAGCGCGAGTGAGAGCGACGTCGCGGACCGATCCCTCCGCGGGGTGGGGGTCCTCGGCGCTGGTGGCGGTCGCGATGTTGAGGATGGGGCCGGCCACGTCGACCGTGACCTGGAACGTCACGGTCATGGTGGCCCCGGGGGCGAGGGAGAGGTTGTCGCCGGCCTGGACCAGGGTGGGGGGAACACCGCTCAGAAGATCGGCGTTCACGCCGCCCGCGATGTTGTCCTTCGGGCCGGTGCAGGTGTTCGTGAGCGACACGTCATCCACCTCGAGGTACTCGTTGTTTTCGAGGAGACCGTTGCTGAAGAATCGGATCACGGTGTTGGACGCGATATGCGCGGTCACGTTGTAGGAACGCGGCACAAAGGTGCCGCCGAGGGTCGTGGTGAAGATTTCGAGCGTCGTGTACGGACCCGCGAAGCCGGTGCTCGAAATCGAGACGTTGACGGCCTCGAGGGCGTCCAGGCCGTTCTCCCGGACGTTGAAGGCCAGGGTGGCGGCGCAGGATGTTCCCCCGACGATGGCGAGGTTGGCCATCCGGTACGTACCCTCGCCGAGCGGGTCATCTTGGGAGCCGACCCGCAGGGCGCCTCCCTGAACCGATGTGGTGCCCGCGCTGAAGCCATCGACCTCGTTGAGCTCGATCCAGTCGCCGGTCCAGGGGTGGGTGCCGTCCGAACCGGAATACCCGTTCGGGTTGAAGTCGTCGGCGAAGTTCTTGCTGACCGAGAAGCCGGTGGCCAGCGTGCTGTTCGCGACGTAGGTGGTGCCCGCGGGCACCACGTCGTTCACCACCACGGAGGTTTGCGCGACCGCGGTCGGATTGCTCACGGTCAGGGTGTAGGTGATGACATCGTTGACCTGCGGCCCGTCGCCGGTGTCGCCCGGATTGACGGATGTCTTCACGAGCTTCAGGCTCGGAAGCTGGTCCGTGTCGCTCGCCGTCTGCCGTGGATACTCCGCGCCAGAGAGGTCCTGGTAGTCGAGGCTCGCGTTGTTGACCACGGTCGTGCCCGCGGCGGGATCGTTCACCTGAACGTTGACGATGACCGTGCCGCCCTGGCCGGGCCCGAAGGCGCCATTGACGGAGCAGGTCACCGCGCCCGAGGCGAACGAGCAGGTTCCGGTCGCGGGGGCGCTCACCGAGGCGCTGTAGAAAGTCGTATTCGTGGGGATGGTATCGACGATGGTGACCCCCTGGGCGATACCGCTCGTCGGCACCGAGGTATTGGTGAAGGTCAGGGTGTACTGGAGATACCCGCCCATTTGCGCGGTGGTGACCCCATCGTCCTTGGCCAGGCTCATGGAGAGAGGAAGGGAGAACAGGCCGGGAAACGGCGTGCCGCCCTCCTGAATGAACCCGTTGCCGCTGCTGAGACACGTCTCGATGCGCCAGTACCCGGTCTGATTCGCGGCCACGTTGACCAGGTTGCCGTCGCGCGGGGCCGGACCCGAGCCCGTGCCCACGTTCCAGGAGGAATCGACCGAGACGGTTCCCGCGATCGGGCCGCCGTTCCTCGGAGGGAAGTAGGTGACCGTGGTGTTGCCGTCCATGTCGAAGTTGTTGAAGGTGGCCGCGCCGGCGCCGAGCAGCTCGTAGGTCGAGATGCAGGCGGGGGCGCCCGAGTTCTGCTGCATCGAACCGTAGATCTGCCCGATGGTGATTCCCGGATCGAGGTTCGTGGGAGGGACGGTGGCGGCGTTCCCGTCGTTGTCGCCGCTGACCCGGAGCCGCCACGAGTTATCGTCGTTCGCGGTGGCGCCCACGGTCTCGGCGCGGAGGACATACGACCCGCAGGCCGATCCGGCGGGGATGGTGTAGAAGCGGACCCACGCGTCGTTGGTTGTGACCGGGGTGTAGGTGGTCTGCTGAAGACTCCCGATCGCTCCCGGGGCGGGAACGGTGTAAGGGGGTGGGGGCGGTACGGCGGTGCCCGCGGCATAGATCTCGAACCGGGTGTTGGAGGCGACCGCGACGTTGGTGGATACCGCCCCGGCGCCGTCGCGGAGTTCGTCGATGGTGGCGCCGGGTGCGCCGTGGAGTTCGGGGCTGAAAATGTCCACGTGGATCGGGATAGCGGTCGGGCCGGGACACGGAACGTTGATGGTGTAGTAGTGGTATCCGTTGCCCCCGGTGGCGTTGGTGTACCAGTCGCCGATGGTCAGCCCAGCTCCCGCTCCGGTGGTCTGAAAGAAGAAGGGGGAGCCGGCGAGGGGGGCGTCGGCGGCCGAGGCCGGGGGCGTCGAGATGAAGGCGGGAAGCGCGAGGACCAGGAAGGCCAGGGCCAGTTCAGAGCGCCCTTGCCGGCGGGAGGCAGATTTCATGACCCGCAAAGGATAGGGGTCTGCCGCCTGCGGCCCCTAGGCCCCGTCCCGGGCGTAGTGACCGGGATCACCCCGGCCTGCCGGAAGGTGAACTAGCGTCCGGTCAGGCTCTCCAGGTGCTCGGGGTATCGCTCGCCCGACACCGGGACCTTCGCGGCGGCGAGGTCGATCTGTTCGAGATCTGCTGAAGAGAGGTCGATCGACACCGCCCCGATGTTCTCGTCGAGGCGAGACAACCTCGTGGTGCCCGGAATGGGCACGATCCAGGGCTTCCGGGCGAGCAGCCAGGCGAGCGCCAGCTGAGCGGCCGTCGCGTTCTTCCGGCTGGCGATGCCTCCCAGGAGATCCACGAAGGACTGATTCGCCTTCATGGCCTCCGGCTGGAAGCGGGGGAGCGCGGCCCGGAAGTCGCCGCTTACGAACCGGGTGCTCTCGTTCATCTTCCCGGTGAGGAACCCCCTCCCGAGCGGGCTGTAGGGCACGAATCCGATTCCCAGCTCTTCGAGGGTCGGGAGAATCTCCGCCTCGGGCTTCCTCCACCACAGCGAGTATTCGCTCTGCAGCGCGGTCACGGGCTGAACCGCGTGTGCTCGCCGGATGGTGGAAACACCCGCTTCGGAGAGACCGAAGTGCTTCACCTTGCCCGCGTGGATGAGCTCCTTCACCGCCCCGGCCACGTCCTCGATGGGCACCTCCGGATCGACCCGGTGCTGGTAAAAGAGGTCGATCGCATCGATCCCGAGCCGCTTGAGCGAGGCCTCCGCCACCTCCTTGATGTGCGCGGGCCGGCTGTCGAGACCCTGCCAGGCCACGGCCTGGCCCGGCTTGAGCCTGAACCCGAACTTGGTGGCGATCACCACCTGGTCGCGAACCGGCGAGAGCGCTTCGCCCACGAGTTCCTCGTTCGTGAACGGGCCGTAGACCTCGGCGGTGTCGAAGAAGGTGATGCCCCGGTCCACGGCCGCGCGCAGCAGCGAGATCATCGCGTGTCTGTCCTGGGGCGCGCCGTAGGAGAAGTTCATCCCCATGCAGCCGAGGCCCAGAGCCGACACCTCCAGGTTGCTCGTGCCGAGTGCGCGCTTCTTCATCAAGCCAGCCGGAGTTCGATCTTGATTTCCTGGATGCGTCCCTGGATCTCGCCGCGGTCCATGTCGCGATATTTCTCAGGCAAGAGTTCGCGGCTGGTCGACTCGAGCACCGCGCAGAGGATCTGCATCTCCCGTTCGCGCGAGTTGTTGGGGGGAATGAAGTCGGCGAACACCCTGGTGAGATGGAGGTGAGACACCTCCGACACTCCCTCGGCCTCGGCCTCGAGCGTCGCCCGCACCAGCACCGCCTCGAGGTCCGAACCGGACAGGCCCATGAGCGCCTTCTCGTTCGCCACCGCGGACACGTCCGTGACCGAGGTCTTGATCCCGAGCTTCTTGAGCATCACGCGATAGATCTCGTCGTACTCCGCCGGCGTCTCGGGATAGAACAGGGGCACATGCTCCTCGGCGCGGCCCTGGCGCTTCAGGTCGATGGGAAGCAGGTCGGGGCGGCAGGTGATGAGGAACCAGAGGATCTTCCCGCGGTTCCGGGTGTCGCCCATGAACGCGGCGATCTGCGCGAAGACGCGGTTCTGCGTCCCCGAGTCGCCGCCCGCGTCGCGGTTGCCGAGGGCGGCGTCGGCCTCGTCGATGATGACGCCTACCGGCGTGAGAGAGGCGAGGATCTTGAGGATGCGCTCGAGGTTCGCCTCCGTCGATCCCACCCACATCGACCGGAAGTTCTTGAGCTTGACGCAGGGGAATCCGATCTCGTTCGAGAAGCATTCGACCAGGAACGTCTTGGCGCTGCCCACCGGCCCGCAGATGAGGTACCCCATGGGCACGGCGGCCGGATTGCCCCGCGAGATGGCGCGGGCGGCTCGGCGCAGGCGCTCCTTCACCGCGGGCATGCCCGCGACCATCGACAGGTCGTACTTGGGCTCCACGTATTCGAGGAGCCCGAGGCCCTCGGTTTCGATGACTTCCTTCTTGATCCGGCGAACCTCGTCCCGCGTGATCTTCACCGCGCCCGCGTCGGCGCCGTCGAGGATCTGCCCGAGCTGGACCCGGGTCATGCCCGCGGTGAGCTCGGCGAGGCGGGCGGGCTCCAGCTCGCTCATCTTCGCGTACCACTCGGCGGGACGGACGGCCTCGAGATACTCGATGCGCCCGCGCTGGTCGGGGCGCACGATCTCAACCTCCCGCGCGGCGTTGGCGCGCAGGATCTTGGGGTCGATCTCGGCCAGGGTCTCGGTCACCAGCACGACCACGATGTTCTTGGCGAGGAGGGAGGGGTCCTGCGACCACTTGCGCAGGTACACGAGCACCGCGCGGTCCTCGGGAGTCCGATACGACGCGTCGCCGGAGGGCACCACGGTGTCCGCGAAGGGCAGCATCATCACCACCGGCCGCGGCGGGCTGGCCATGGCGCAGCTGCGGAAGTACGAGTCGAGCAGAGCGAAGGCGTTCCCGGGGTCGCGGGGGAGGTTCTGCGCGTAGGTCGTTCCGTGGACCGAGTCGTAGGTCCGCATCTTTTCCTGGAAGTGCCCGCGGGCGTCGGGTGACGAGAAGCCCAGGCCCTCGGCCCGGTTGTAGGTGATGAGGGCCGGCCAGCCGGTGAACAGTTCCTGGTGCAGGAACGACTCGAGGGAGAGGAAACGCAGGCCGCTCGACGACCGGACGGGCACGAGGTCCGCGACCGTTCCGTGAATCAGGAAGGTGTTCGCCTGCTTCGCGCGCACCGCGCGCACCAGCTCGGCGGCCCATCCGGGCAGGGTGTCGATGAAGGAATTCGTGGGTGCGGTGCTGCTCATCGGGAACGCTCTCCTCGTCTTGGGGGCCTGGACGATTCCGTCTGGCGGTTGGGCTGAGCGTTTCGGCTGACCCGGTTTCCGATCAGGGGCTGCAGTTCCTCCGGCGTCTCCACCAGCGACCTGCCGACCTCATCCGAGACCGAGGGAACGCCCGCGAGTTCGGGCATCGAACCGAGGAGCTGCTCCATCTCCTGGACACTCGCCGCGTCCTGATCGGCCTGCGAGAGCAGGTCGTCCATCTCCTGCGAGAAAGCCTGCGCGTCGGTGGCCGCGAGCGACTTCTGCAGAAGCAGTTGAAACAGCGACTCGAGGGAATCGAGTTCGGCGAGCAGCGCCTCGCGATTGGCGACGTTGCGGTCCACCGCGGCGAGGAGCTTCTCCTTGATATCGAGGTTCTGCTTCCACGCCTCGGCCACCCGGGGCGCCACCCCCGGCGCCTCGATCGCCGCCTTGAGCTTCTCCGTCTCCGCCTTCACCTTCTCGGAGTCGAAGGCGCGGATCATGGAGTCGTACTTCCGCACCAGCCACAGCCGGCGCAGGCAGGTGGCGAGGATGGCCTCGAACTTGTCGTTGTACTCGGCGAGGATGCCCTGGCTCGCGGTGGTGAGGCCCTGGTAGTTCCCCTGGATCTGGCGGCAGAGCTTCTTGAGGCCGTCGTAGCGGAGCTTCTGATCGGGGTGGAGCTGGTCGTAGCGCTCGTTCTGCGAGAGGCTCTCGCTCTGCCGGGCCGCGTACTTCTTCTCGATCTCCAGCCGCCGCTTCAGCCGCTCGAACATGAAGGGCATGACCATGAACTCGCCGCCCAAGAGCACCAGGAAGGGCAGGGGCGAGATGGTGGCGACCGCGAGCGCCGAGGCGGCCGCCAGCAGGATCACCTGGTACTGGTTGGCGACAGCTCGCTTGAGGACAGGGTACTTCTCGAGCACTGAGCGGAGTTACGAACCAGCCTGCGGCGTCTTCTGCTGCTGGGCCGGCGCCGATTCGGGGAAGGGCGCCGCCACTGCGACCGCGTCGGGCTTCTTGAGGCCCATCTCCACCTCGAACTCGTTGAGTATGCCCTGGGCCTGGATGGACCGCGCCTTGCGCTCCATCTTGATCCGGTCGACGTCGAGGCCGCCGGTGGCGATCTCCACCGACGCCTTGCTCTCCGCCACCTTCTGTTTGATCTCGTCGAGGTACTTCTCGGTGGTGGCGGCGGTGCCGTAGGTGTCGAGCTCGGCCAGAGCGTTCGCGGCGCCGCGCATGACCTCCGCCTTCTTGGACTCGTGGATGGCGCGGCGGGCCTGCTCGATCTTGGTCTTGAGCTTGGCCTTGATGTCGTCGACGGTGAGCTGCGCGTTCTCGAAGGCGTTGGACGCGGCCATGTGCTGCTCGCGGGAGGCGGTCAACTCGAGGCGGAGCTGCTGAAGGGTCGAGGCGTCGTCTTCGGCGATCCGGCGCGCCTCCGGGCTGCCCTCCTTGAGGGCCGCCTGGATGGAGGCGATGAGCTGCTTCTCCTTCTTCTCCATGTCGTCCTTCTCCTGCTCGAGCCGGATCACGGTGGCCCGGGTGGTGACGAGGATCTGGTTCAGCTTGGGGAGGGTGTTGCGCATCTCCTCGATGGACTCCTGGAGCATGACCTCCGGGTCCTCGCCGAACGAGATGAAGAAACCGATCCACGACTTGATCATTCTGCCGAGCCGACCGAACATGGTGAGTCTCCTTGGTGTCGCGAGTTCTTGCGTCTTTGGGGGGCGGTCTTACGCGTCTTTGGTTTCGGAGGTCGAGTTTCCCACTGAAACCGGGTTCTTCTCGACGAACGGGCCCACCGCCTCGAAGAGCTTGTTCTCCTCGATGCGCTTCCTGGCCTGCCAGGAAGCGAAGCGTTCCTGTTCCTTCGCCATGGCCTCGAGGTTCGCCTGCATCTTCTCCTTGTTCTTCCGGGCCATCTCGTCGATGGCGGCCTGAAGGGACGCATTCTCCTTCTCGCGGTCGGCGTTCCGGGCATCGAGCTTCTGGCGGAGGAAGGCCTCGAAACCGTCAAGAGCGCTGTCCCGGGCGAGCGCGTCCTGGATCACGTCTTCGATCGCCACCGGCCCGGACGGACTCATGCGCAGAAAACCGGAGAGGGCCGCGGCCTTGGCCTTCGCGTCGAGGGCGGCGAAGTCGGGCGCGGAGAGGATCTCGAGCACTTTGTAGGCGGTGAAGCCGTGCGCGGGGTCCTTGATCCCGGAGGCCTTGTAGATGGCGGGGAAGTCGGGGACCTCGTCGCTTCCGGGCAGGGACTGCTCGTCGATCCGCGCGGGCGGGACGCGCTGGATGATGTCCTTCATGGCGGGCGGGGGGGCGGAGGTCGCCCCGGGCTTTCGGGCCGGGGTGGACGAGGGTACCGCCCTTATGGCGGCGACCGAGGTATCGGCCGCCGGCTCGTCCGACTCCACGAGCTTCATCTTTTCGAGAATGCCTTTGAGACCCATGAAAGAAGCGTAGGCGTGAGGGCGGCCTTGAGTCAAGGAGGGGAGCGCCGCGCCGTCTTCCACTCCTCCATCTCCTCCCGCGACTTCGGCCAGTCGTCCTTGAGCAGACGCGACAACCCCCGGTCGGCCAGGAGTTTGCCCCCGGTCTGGCAGGCCGGGCAGTAGTTGCACTCGTTGTCCGCGTACTTGATCTTTTGAACCGGGGTGGCGCACGCGGGGCAGGGCCGCTTCGCCTTGCCGTGGACGGCCAGGTCGGGATGGAAGGCCGTGACCTTCTCCGGGAATCTCTCTCCCCATTGCGCGCGGAGACGCTCGCACCACTCCCCCAGGGTCGAAACCGTCGCGTCATGGAGGCGGGAGATTTCGTGGTCATCGAGGCGTCGGGTCCAGACCAGGGGCGACAGCTTCGCGCGGTGGAGTATCTCGTCGGAGTAGGCGTTCCCGATCCCGGCGAACAGGCGCGGATCGGTGAGCGAGCGTTTGACCGTGTGGTTCTCGACCAGCAGCCGCGCCTTGAAGTCGGGCCGCGAGGCCAGCAGCGGTTCGACGCCCCCGGGATCGTGAGCACGCAGGGCTGCCCTGCCCTGCACGACATACAGGGACGCGCGTTTCTTCGTCGAGGCCTCGGTGAGGAAGAGGGAACCGTGGTCGAAGTCCAGGGCGAGGTGGTCGGTGCGCCTCGCGATCGCGGCGCCCCGCTTCTTCCAGTGGAAGCGCCCCGCGATCATGAGGTGGATGACCAGGAACAGGTCGCCCTCGACTCCGATGACGATCCGCTTCGCGATCCGCTCGACGGAGGTCACGCGCCGTCCGCTCGCCGCGGACAGGGGCGGATCCCAGGTCCGCACCAGGAACGGGGTCGCCTGGCGGATCGACTCGATCGCCCGTCCTCCGATGAATCGATCCAGCGCCTCGACGTAGGCGGTCAAGTCGGGCAACTCGGGCATGGGCGGAGATTATCGACCATCGCGCGCACACCGACCGGCGATCTCACCTTTAGGATCGCGTGCCGCTTCGCTTTGTAACGCCCTCCGGCTAACGTGCGGGGTCGTGACCGGGATCGTCTCGTGGCTCGCCCTGCTCTACGTGGCCCTGATTCCCGTGGGCCGTTCGGGCCTTCCGATGAATGCGCAGTGGGGAGATGTGCTCTTCCCATTCGTCGCGCTTGCCGCCATGCGTGCAGGACCCGCCGTTCGATGGTGGAGCCGGGGGGATTGGCCGCTGGCCGCCTACCTAGGGGTCACCTGCCTCACGGCTCTCGCATCCCCCGACCCCTTGACCGGACTCAAGGAGCTTCTCAAGCAATCGTATGTCGCGTCTGTCTTTCTGGTCTTTCGCCACCTCGCACGGGATGCCTCTCTGACGCGCCGACTGCAGGCCGGCTTCGTCATCTCGGTCGCGTTGGTAACCGTGGCTTCGATCGGCGTCGTGTTCGTGAGGATTCCCGGCGTGCCTCTATCGACGCTCGGTCTGGCCCACCCGTTGCCCCTCTTCGGCATGGTGCGACGACTGAGGGGAGCGTTCGAGGCGCCGGAGTTGCTCGGGAACGCCCTCCTCGTCGCGTTCGTGCTTGCCCTGACGCTGCGAGCCACCGAATCTCGAGGCCTTCGGCCGTGGTGGACTGGGATCGCCATACTGATTGCCGCGGGGGAGTTCCTGACCTTTTCCCACAGCGTCGCCGGTTTCTGCGTGGCGGCGGTGTTCTTCGCGGGGGCCTGGATTCCCTCACGCGGTGTCCGCGTTCTCGGGTGGAGCGTCGCCCTCGCCGTGGTTCTGATCGTCAATCTCGCTTCTGTCGTGGATCCAATTCCGAGGGATGCGCCCACCGACGGCGATGTCGGCTCGGCCTCAATCAACCTCCTGGGAACCAGGCTGGAGGTGCGGTTGATGCACTACGCGGCCCTCAAGCGTGTGGCCTGGTCGGCGTTCCTCGACCATCCCGTGGCAGGCGTGGGGCCCGGCCGCTTCACTCTTGAGTCAGAGCGCGCCTATCAAGAGGGCCGCCTCGCCATTCGCCATCGCGGCCTGGTCCCGCATAGCAGCCCCGCCGGCCGCCTGGCCGAGTCCGGTGTAGCGGGGGGTGTCTCCTGGCTCCTGCTCTGGGCCGCCTGGATGCGTGGGCTCGGCTCGACTCCATCCGCGGCCTCTCCGTCGCGACGGGCCGCCTTCGCTGCGGTCCTGGGCCTGCTCGTGAACAGCGTCAACGCGGACGTGATGAATTTCCGCTTCCTCTGGCTGGCCCTCGCCTGGACGTCGTGGCCCGGCGCCCGCCCGGAGCTCGCTACGACGCCGGAACGGACTCCTGCTGCATCAGTTCCCACTGGCTCATGAGGTCGTTCACTTCCCACATGAGGGACTCGCGGTCCTTCGCGGCTTTTTCGGCGCGCGCGCGGTCGTCGAAGAAGCCGGGTGCTCCCATCTCCTTCTCGATGGTCGTAACCGCCGCTTCCTTCTCCGCGATCCGCTTCTCGATCTCGTCGAGACGCTGTTTCCGCTTCTTCTCCGCCCGGTCGGCGGCGATGCGCGCCTGCCGCTCGGCTTCGGCGGCCGCCTTCGGGTCCCCTTCGGGCTTGCGCAGGCGAGGGGCGAGGGGATTTGACGGCGGCGCGGCCACGGCGTTCGACCGCTTCTCGGGCAGGGGGGCCGGGGGCGGCTTCTGCGGCAGTCCGGGCGGTGCGACGGCCACCGCCTTCACCACCGCGGTCTTCACCTCGGTGAGGCTTGGAGCCTTCGGCTTCGCCGGCATGGGCGTTCCCATCTCGCCCGCCTCGATCCGCTTCTTCCAGTCGAGGAAGTCCTCGTACCCTCCCGGGTAGAGGGCGGCCTTTCCGTCGCCCACGTCGATGACCTTCATGGCCAGCCGGTCGACGAAGTGCCGGTCGTGCGAAACGAAGACGATGGTCCCGGTGTACGCGGCGAGGGCCTCGAGCAGGATGTCCTTCGAGTCGATGTCGAGGTGGTTCGTGGGCTCGTCGAGGAGCAGCAGGTTGCTCGCCTTGAGCAGCATCTTGGCGAGGGCCAGGCGGTTGCGCTCGCCGCCCGAGAGGACCGAGACCTTCTTGTACGCGTCGTCGCCGGAGAACAGGAAACCGCCGAGGATCGAGCGGATCATCGGGACCATGGTGGTCGGGCTCGTGCCCGC